>CANIXE010000037.1 GCA_947470885.1 Planctomycetota bacterium | reverse complement strand
TTGAACCAAAAATCGACGTTCACCAGGTGGGTGATCCGTCGATAACGTTGGTTCAGCGCGAAAGAACGGTGTTCTCCGCGCCTCCGCGCCTCCGCGTGAAAAATCTCATGCGGCATTTAGGTTGAGTTGGCCATTTGCAGAATCCCTGCTGTATTTTTCAAGTCTTTGCCTCGACGGTTGTTTCACCCAAATGGTGCGTCTGGAAACGCACGTGGTGCGCAGATGCACGGCGCTTCAATTGCGCTTTCCAGGATCAACGGGACGTGAAACGGCCAGCCGATCCAGGCGATCGAAGACCTCGCCCCCTGCACCAGATTCCTCTGACCCTGTGTCGCCTGCACCGACGGATTGCCGTCACCCTGGAACCCCAAGGCACACCGTTGCCGTTCTCCTGGAATGCGGATGTCGTTCAGATCGTCATCCCCAGAGTGGAATGCCATCAGATGGTGGTCTTTGCTGATTCGTAACGCGCTCGTTTCGGATCCTTCGCCCCACGCCGTCACCCGCGCCCCGGTCCCCGGAGTCCGTCGATGTCCCACCCCGCCGCGCCGCCACCCGATGCGCCCACTGAAATTCCCGCCCATACCCCCGGGGTATGGCGAGTCGGCAGTCTCGCCTATACCGGTCGTGGGTTGGTGGTGCTGTTCCTGTTGCTGCTGGCGGGGGATTTCGCCTGGTCGATGAAGGAACGGTCGGTGATGCCGCTGTTCCAGATCCTCCTCAAGAAATATGAAACCTCCGATCTGCTCACCGGACTGCTCATCGGCTCCATCCCCGCCCTGATCGGCCTCGCGGTCGGACCCGTAGTCAGCGTCTGGAGCGACCGCTTACGTTGTTCGTGGGGCCGGCGCATTCCCTTCCTGGCCCTACCGACGCCCATCATCGTCGGTTCGATGGTCGCCCTGGCGTTCAGCCCCTCCCTGGGACCCTGGCTCAATGCCCTGACCGGGGGCGACCCCAATAACGACCGAGCCTGGATCATCAGTCTTTTTGCGGTGTTCTGGACCTTGTTCGAAGTGTTCACCATCGTCGCCAACGCCGTCTTCAACGGTCTGGTCAATGACGTCGTCCCCCGGGTGATGATCGGGCGATTCTTTGGCCTGTTCCGGATGGTCAGCCTGGGCGCCGGGGTGTTGTTCAATTATTTCCTCATCGGCTACGCCAAGGAACATTACATTCCGGTGTTCCTGGCCGTCGCTGCCGGGTACGGCGTCGGCTTCACGGTGATGTGCACTTATGTCAAAGAAGGCACCTATCCCGATCCTCCGCCTCTCCCCCGAAAGCGCAGCGTGGGTGAGGAGATCGCCACGTATTTTCGGGAATGCACCGCCCAGCCTTTCTTCCTCTGGGTGTTCGCCCTTCTCGCCCTCACCACCATCACCTTCATCCCCGTCAACATCTTCTCCATCCCGGCGGCGGAAAGTTTCCACCTCTCGATGGATGAATACGGTGTTTACGTCGCCATCGCCTATGTCTGCTCCATCACCCTGGCGTTTCCCCTGGGCTGGATGACCGACCGTTTCCATCCCCTCGTCACCGGCGGCATCACCCTGGCGTTGTATGCCGTGCTCATGCTGGGGTCGTACTTCGGAATCGACAGTCCGCGGACTTTCGGCTTCGCCCTGCTGGCCCACACCGTGCTGTCCGGGGCTTTCTTTACCACCACCGCCGGTCTTGGCCTGATGCTGTTTCCCCGGATGAAATTTAGCCAGTTCATGTCCGCCGCCGGCCTGGTCACCAGTCTTATTCAAGCCCTGGTGAGCCCCGCCCTGGGCCGAATCCTGGATGCCACCGGCCATGATTACCGGAATACGTACCTGCTCGGTTCACTGCTCGCGTTTGCCTCGCTGATCGTCTGGCTGGTCGTGTACCGGCGCTTCCAGGCGATGGGGGGGATCACGGGCTACACCGCGCCCGAGGTCGGGGCACCGCGGGGATAGCTGCCCCACGTTGGCGAACGGCTGCCACTGGGAGCGCCGAGCGCCAGCTCGGCCTCGGGGCGATTCCCTGCGTGAAACCAACGTCAGCCGTCTAAGCCGTCACCACCGATGCCGAGCTGGCGCTCGGCGCTCCCAGTTTCGGCCACGGAGTTCCTTGGATTTTCTGTTCAGCAACGGCCGCGAGGCAAACGCTTCAAATCCGGGTCAGGCCCCGGTTGTCGAACTCCACCACCCGCACGTCCGCCGTGGTGCCCCGGGCGAGGTAACTGGCGGCCACGGCGGAGCGCACCGCCTCGGCCAGGCTTCGTGGAGTGAATGCCAGCACGGTGCTGCCGCTGCCGCTGATGATGGTGCCCACCGCGCCGGCGACGTCGGCGGCGGCCCGGGCTTCAACAAAACCGTGGTTCAGGGGTGCCCGATAGCGTTCGTGCCAGGCGTCGGCGAACAGCCCGCGCAAATCCGCCGAGCGACCCTGTGCCAAAGCGGCGACGATCAGGCCGGTGCGCTGGAGGCCGCGAATGGCATCGGCCCGGCTCAACTCCTGGGGCAGGATCTTCCGGGCTTCGCTGGTCTTCACTTCAAACGGCGGGATCGCCACCACCGCCACCAGATCCGCGGGGACCGGAATCTTCGCCCACGACAACCCCGTGCCCAGGCCACCGACGACGGTCACGCCGCCGAAAACTGCCGCGGCAACATTGTCGGGATGGCCCTCGATGGCGGCAGCGACGGCCAAAACCGCGCCGGGATCTTCGGGAAGACCCGCAAGTTCCCGGCAGGCGGCGGCAACACCGCACAGGATCGTCGCCGATGAGCCCATGCCCCGGGCGATGGGGACCTCGCCGGCGACGCTGACCGCGAAGCCGGGTACCGCCACGGCCCAGGCCCGGGCGCATTCGCTGCGGATTTTTTCCGCCATGGGCTGCAGACCCGGATCCGCGGCCCCGGGGGCGGTGACGGTGTCGCCGCCAGGGACCACGGTGATGGTATTGGCCAAGCCCAGGGCGATGCCCAGGCAGTCGAAGCCGTGGCCCAGGTTGGTGGTCGAGGCGGGGACGCGGAAGCGGAGGGCCTTGGTCATGGGAGTCATCGCAGTCATTTCATCAGGGCTTCGAGGGCGGCCACGGTCTTGGGGATGGCGGCGGTCAGCTCCTCGCAGCCGTCCGCGGTGATCAGCAGGTCGTCCTCGATGCGCACACCGAAACCCTCGTCGGGCAGGTAGATTCCCGGCTCGTTGGAGAGAACCATCCCCGGGGCCAGGGCCACGTCGTAGTCCGCGGGATCGTGGACATCCAGGCCGATGTGGTGGGACAGGCCGTGGTGGCGGACGAAGCCGGCGTCGATGATGGGCTGCCAAGCACCCTTGGTCCATTCCTCCCGGCTGATCCCGGGGCGGGCGGTCTTGCGGGCGATCTGGTTACACTTCAAGACGAGTTCGTAGACTTCGCGGAAGCGGGCGTCGTCGAACCGGCCGTGGACCGGCACGGTGCGGGTCACGTCGGCGCAGTAACCGCCGGCGGTAGCTCCGCTGTCGATGAGCAGGGGCCGGCGTTCCGCCAGGGGCTGGTCGTTGTGGGGATAATGCAGGGTCGCGCCCCCCAGGGCAGAACCGACGATGGGGGGGAAGGCCAACGGGCCGTAGGCCGGCGCCCGGTAGTGGGCCGTGAGGGCCGAGGCCACCGCGCATTCCGTCCCCAGATCCCGCAGTCGAGGCAGGACGTCCTTCAGGCCCTTTTCGGTGATGGCGATGGCCTTGCGATGCCAGGCGATTTCGTCCGGGTCCTTGTACATCCGTTGATGGACCAAGGCCGGTTCGGCGTTCACCAGGCGCAGGCCCTGGGGCAGCCAGCGCTGCCAGGTGGCGTAGGCCTGGGCCTGGACGCCGGGTTCCTTGGTGCGGGTGCACATCGCGAAGCAGCCCCCGGCCCGGGCCGCGGCCCGTTCCACCCGGGCGTGGAGCTCTTTGAGGTCCAAAGCCCGGTCGACGCCGTGGGCTTTTCGCGCGGCTTCCCCGGCCCCCAGGCGCTTGCCGTCCCAGACCTCCCGATCCGGGTGACCAGGATCGAGAAACAGCGTGTCCCGGGCGTCGGGATCGAAGGGATCCAGGAGGAGGGCGGCGTCGGGCTCGGCGCAGCCACTGTAATAATCCAGCCAGGGATCCTGGCGATCCCGGCGCAGGGTGGTTTCATCGCTGCCGATGAGCAGCAGGGGCAGCGGGCGGAAAAACCGCTGCTGGATCTGGGCCAGGGCACCCGTCCGCCGACGGCGGTAGGTGGCGAGGGGCATGGACAGGCCACGGACGATCATGCCCAAGATGATCCCGGGACGGGCCTGGGTGCAATCCCTCCAGGCCGTCCGCAACGTCTCACTTCGCCGCGGGATCCACCTCGGAGTACGCCGACACGGAAAAGGTCACCGGGGTACCAGCGGGCATCAGGAATTTTTGTCCCCTCTTGCCGTCATGCCAGGCGACCAACTGAAGACCGTCCAGGCGATCCAGAGCTGGGACTCGCCCTTGGCATTAACCTGACCCGACACTCCCCGGTGGGCGAGTGTGCCCAGGACCAGGCCGATCCATCAGGAACGTCAAGCCATCCCCGAACCCCGGTGTCGGTCCGACTCATTCCCCCGGCAAGTCTTCGACCATCACCCGGAAGCCCACGTTGTACACCTGCTGGTAAGGTCGATAGGCCAGGCGGTAGCCCGAGGCGCAGCGGGTCGGGCGATCCCGCCAGGAGCCACCCCGGACCACCCGTTCGCCGTCGGCCTCCACCACGTTCCGACCATCGCCGTCCACGTAGGGGTAGGGCCGGTGGAGGCTCCGGGTCCACTCCGCCGCATTGCCGTGCATATCCTGCAGGCCCCAGGGATTGGCCTGATAGCCGCCAACTTCGGCGGTGACCAAGGCGTGGTCGTTGAAGCGCAGGTCCTTGGGCAGCCAGTCGTCGAATTCCGAAGGATTATCGATGGGCTTGGCTTCAGTGTAGGGATCCGAGGCCAGTTCCTTGGTGGTGATATCCGCGCAGTTGGCGTAGGAGGAAAAATCCGCATCAGCGGCGCCGAACGAAAACGGGGTGGTGGTGCCCGCCCGGCAGGCGTATTCCCACTGGGACTCGGTGGGCAGGTCCACCTTCGCTCCGGTGCGCTTGCCCAGCCAGGCGCAGAAGTCCCGGGCCCTGGTCCACGACACCCGGACCACTGGCTGCTGGGGCTTGAACAGCGGATAGCCCTCGATGCCGAACTGATAGCCCTGCTTGGATTCCCGGCGGCTGTCGTGGGTCGGATCGAAGCGCCGGTACTGGGCGTTGGTAATCTCGGTGGTGCCCATCCAGAATCCCTTGGCGATGGTCACCGGGGACGCGGGTTGTTCGTCGGGATTGGCACCCCCCAGGGTCACGCTGCCCGGAGGGATCCAGGTGAGGGTCAGGTGGAGGCCGTCCCCCAGGTCCACGTTGCGCGTCTTGAATCCGGAGGCCGGAGCGGCGACCCGGGTGGCGGGCGGGACGATCGTCGGAGCGGACGGAGCCACCGCGGCCTCGGCAGCCGGACCAGAAGGCGTCGTGGTGCAGGCTACCGCCGGCACCGGGCCGTCGATCTGGTAGTCGTCCACCTGGGCGTAGGAGCTGCGCAGTTCCGCCCGGCGTTTCTCCGCCTTCTCGGCGGCTTTGGCGCCGACGATGGTGGTCCAGTCGCCGTGGAACGGGGTGTTGAGGTCAATCCAGGTGGTGATCCGGCTCAGGTCCTCGGCGCTCAGGTTCACGCCGTGGTGGCCCTTGCGCAGAAGCTGGATCAATTCGGTGGTGTCGGCGTGGTAGTCCATCGGGGTCAGCACGGCGATGTCGCTTTCGATGCCGGGATGGCGGACGAAGCGGTGGAGATTCGCGTAGCCGACGGTGAACTTGCCCGCCAGGCCCTTGTACTGGGCCCCAGGCATTTTGGAATTCCAGCCCACCAGGGGCTCACCCCGAAGATCTGGAAGTGCCTTGCCCGGAGTTCCGGCGGAGCCGTCGTGGCAGCTGATGCAATTCTTGTCGAGGACCGGCTGGACCTCCCGGGCGAAGCTGAAACCCCGGGTTTTTCCATACCAGGCTTCGAGGTCGGTGGGGGGCTTGCGAGCGGCCAGGGTGGCCCGGGGCGCTGGGGCCCGGTCGGTTGGTTCATGGCAACCAACGCAGGACACCACCTCGCCGGGCATGCCGACGAACCACGAGCGCATGATTTGGAGAGCCTTGCCATCCTTGTCGAGGGGCTGGACCGCCACCGGGGTGTTCGCCGGAATGGTGAACAGCGCCGAGCCGTCAGATTCGACGGGCACGGTACCCAGAATCCGTCGCACATCCCACGGACCATTCATGCCGATGGTACCGTAGAGCCCGCCGAAACCCCGATAGCCATAGACGTAGGTGAACACCCGCAGGGATTTCACCTCGCCCTTGGGGATCCCTGCCAGGCCGGGTCCGGCGTAGATGTCCGCTAGGTATACCTGGGCATCCTTGCGTTCCGGATTGACCCGACTGGGAATGACCGGCGGGGTGGGACGCTGGCGCAGGGGAATCGGTTCCAGATAGGCCTGCCCGGGGGTTTCTTTCAAGAGGAGCAGGTTGTCGAACACATCCACCAGATAGAGGCCCCAGGGCGCATCCGGCGTGGGTTTGCACGAGGCGAGGAAATACTTGCCGGAACCAGTGCCATCCGCCCGGCCCAGGGGCCAGGGATGAAGAAACTTGGGCCAGGAATCATTCACCAGCTGGTCCTTGGCCACCCGGGCCACGGGCTTGCCGAAACCGGGGATACGCTGGACCACGCCCTCGGTCTCCTTGCGCCCCTTGGCGGTGTCGAACAGCACCAGCTCGCCCATCCGGGGCACGCCGTGGTGGCCGCCGACGATGCCCACCACCTGGGACGGCCGGCCCGGAATCGGCTTGGCGTAGAACAGGCTGTTGGGCCACATTCCACTGCTGCCGTAAAACGCCATCTGGGCCGTGCCGTCCGGGTTCATGGTCATCAACCGGCGGGAATTGGAGTGGACCAGATCGGCGTATTCCCAGCGCTGGTAGAGGATCCGGCCATCGTTCATCACCGTCGGGCACCAGTTGTGTTCCTGGTCGAAACACAGCTGGCGCACGTTCTTCCCGTCCGCGGACAGGCGATAAAGATCCGCCACCGCATTGCCGCCGTTGACGCAGGGCACCGCCACCATCGTCGCCGTGGAAGTAAACAGGATGTCGCCCCCGGGCAGGTAGCACGAGGTGTAGTTGTCCACATCCGGCCCCAGGTTCGGAGTCACCTGGCGACGGCCGGCGCCATCGGCGGTGATCTCGTAGACCTGCCAGGTGCCCTTGGGATCGGACTGGGAGAACATCAGTTTTCCCGCATCGGGATGCAGCTCCACATCGCCGATAAAGGTTCCGTCCGATGGCTGGTAGAGGGAGGTAAACGAGCCGTCCGGGGTCACTGGGGACAGCACGGTGAGCTCGTTGTCGTAGCCGATCTTGGGCAGGGCGCAGTTGCTCTGCCAGTTCTGGGGCAGGCCCAGGGAAGGGGATTTCTCGGAACGGCGGACCAACAACAGCTTGGAGAAATCCACCAGGGGGTTCGCCAACAGGGCCTCCCGCTGGAGCTTCAGCCAGGCCGCGGCCTTATCCTTTCCAACGGGGGTGTCCTTCTTCAATTCAACCCGAGCCGCTGCGATCTCACCCAGGGCATCCAGGCGGGCGCGGAACGCCGCCGCGGGATAGGCGGGGAAGGTCGTGCCCAGGTCGTCGATGGCCCGACCCAGGGCCTGGGGATCCAGCAGGGCCAGTTGGCGGATTACCGGGTCCCCCGGAGCTTTGGCCGGTTTTTTGTCCGCATTTTCCGGGACTTTGCCAGGGGAGGCAGACTTCGCAGGAGCTTCCACCCCAGGGAGGTGTAACCCAGGGATCAGGGCCGCGCAGACACAGCACAACAGAACTGACAGACGCATGGCGGATTCCTCAGGCAGAAGTGACAGAAGTATCGAGGACGCCAAATCCGAGTCGGGCGGAAATGCCTGTAGCGCATTCCCGAACCAGGGGCCCGACCTCTGGAAAAACCTGTTGGGGCAAACGCTGAGCCGGTCCGGTGACGGTGATCGCCGCCACCGCTCGACCACTGCGATCCCGGACGGCCGCGGCCAGGCAATGCACACCGTCCAAGGATTCCCCCAGGTCCTCGGCCCAGCCCAGGAAGCGGACTCGCTGGATCTCGGCGAGGAAGGCCGCCCGATCGGTGATGGTGCGGGAGGTGTGAGAGGCGAAATCGCAGCCCGCGAGTTGGGCGATGCATTCCGATTCCGGCAGATGGGCGAGGATGGCCTTGCACGACGCCGAAGCGTGGAGCGCCTGACGAGTGCCGTGCTCGACCACGAAGCGGAACGGATGGAGCCCCGGCACCTGCTCCAGGATGAAACCCTCGCCCCGATCGACAATGCTGATCACCACGGTTTCCTTCACCTGGTCCCGCAGTTCCCGCATCAGGTCGATGGCGTTCTCCATCAGGGTCCGGTCGGATTCGCTGCCGTAGGCCAGGGACGACGGCTTGCGGGTCAGGGTGTATTTCTTGCTGCCCGGATCCCGGACGACGTACCCCTGGACCTGGAGGGTGTTGATGAACCGGAATACGCTGTTGAGCGGCAGCTCTAAAGCGGTGGCCAAATCGCTGATGCCCTGGCCCTCCGGATGCCGGGCCAGGTGCTCCAGCATGGCCAGCCCACGTTCCAAGGCGGGGGCAGTGGGGACGGTGGTGGGCTTACCCATGGGAGTTTTCCATTAGCGGTATTATATTCTATAAGTGGAAATATGCTCCAATTCGGACCAAAGCAAACGACAAACACCCGATCGAATTTGTCCGGGTGGCAAAATGGACTGCAATCCGTGCGGGTTCAGGTGCGGAAGCGGGCTACAGCCTGATGCAATTCCGCGGCCAAATTCGTGAGTTCCTTTGCGGCCTGCTGGGTCATGACCGCTCCGGCGGAGGATTCCTTGGCCGCGCCTGCAACCGCGTCGATGTTTCGGGAGATGTCTGTCCCCGCCGCCGCAACCTGGGAAATGTTCCGGGCCAGTTCCTGACTGGTGGCGGACTGTTCCTCCACTGCGCTGGCAATGGTCTGCTGAAGGTCATTGATCCGACCAACAATCTCCCTGATTTTCTGCAACTCTTCCTGGGCAGCCCGGGAATCCCCCTGGATGCCCGTGACCCGACGACCGATGTCGGCGGTAGCCTCGGCGGTCTTGCGGGCCAGGTCCTTCACTTCGCCCGCGACCACTGCAAAACCCTTGCCGGATTCCCCCGCCCGGGCCGCTTCGATGGCGGCATTCAAAGCCAGGAGATTGGTCTGCTCGGCGATCTCGGTGATGACCTTGATGATGGCCCCGATCTCGTCCGACGAGGTCCCCAGACGGACCATCGTGGCATCCGCCTCCGTGACCAGGGCAACTCCTTCCTGGGCCACCGTCGCCGCCTGACCGGCATTGCCGGCGATTTCGCTAACGCTGGCTACCAGCTGCTCGATGCCGGCGGCGAAGGAACCAATGCTGGCCGACACCCGGACGGCGGTGGCTGCTGCCTCGCCCGCCTGGGCGGCCGCTTCCGCCGCATGACCCGTCTGTTGGCAACTGAGGGCGGATAGCCCCTGGGCGGCGCCAACCATGCTCTTGGCGTTCCGGTCAATGCCCTCCACCATCCGACCCAGGGTCTCGGTCGTGCCGTTGAGGGTCGCGGCCATGGCCCCGATCTCGTCCCCGGGGGCAACCGTGGTTCGCTGGGTCAGGTCCCCGGCCGCCAGGGCATCCAGCACCCGGCTGACCTCGGTGACCGGGGTGACCACCCGCCGGGCCACCAGGAAGGCCAGCAGCAAACCACCACCGATGGCCACCACGACGCCCGCCGCCAGCACCCACCAGCCGGCGGCCAGGACCGCGTCGGCGTGGCGTTCGATTTCCTCATCCCAGTGGTTGGCCTTGAGGATCACCCCATTGATGGCCTCGCGATGGCGCTCGTAGGCCTGGCCCAATTCCCCCGCCATGAGCTGCCGGGCCTCGTCCAGGCGACCAGCCTGCAGGGCGGGCACCAAACGCTGGTCCCGCAGGGCGAAAAACTTCTCCGCCTCGGCATGGGACGTCTCGATGATCGCCGTCCGCAGATCCCCCGGAGGCAGCTTGTCCCGCCAGCGGGCCAGGGCCTGATCGTAGCCCCCGGGCCCCTCCTTGAGGGTCCGGCCCCGCTCCACCAAGGCCGTCTGCCGGACGGAATCCCGTTCATTGAGCAACTGGAAGCACAGCAGGTAGGGTTCGATGATGTACGCCGGGGGCGGCAGAATGTCCGCGATGAGATCCTTCCCGAGGATGATCTCGGCATAGACAGGACCATTGACCCGAACTCGCTGGACCACGACATAGGCTGAAGTGACGACCACCAAAGAAGCCACGCTGATCAGGGCGCCAATGGCCACCAACAAGCGAAACATCAGGGAACCGCTTCTGGGGGATGTAGACATTGTTATGTGCTTATTCTCAATTCACCTGGAATCAAGAATACCCACCAGGGGCTACCCCCCTCGGATCACGGCCCATCCCCTGGAAAATCCTGGCTTTTGATGCAACTGGAGCCGGCCGGGCTCCGAAGCGGTTCCGCTCCGTTCAAACCGCGTGGACCGCCGCGGCCAATTCCCCGGCCCGGCGGGCGACGATGGCCACCAAATCCGGATCGCTGCCATGTTTTTCGATCAGACGGACCAGATGGCTGCCCACCACCACGCCATCCCCGGCCCGGGCGGCGGCAGCGGCCTGCTCCGGGGTACTGATGCCGAAGCCGATGGCCACCGGCGCATCGCCAGCGGAACGAAGCAGGGCGACCTGCTCGGCGAGATCCGCCGGCAACTCGGCCCGTTCACCGGTGACGCCCAGGCGGCAGACATAGTACAAGAACCCACGGCTTTCCGCGGCGAGCATCCGCTTACGCCCGGCGGGGGTGGTGGGCGCGGCCAGGCAGACGGTGGCCAGGCCAGCGCTGCGCAAACGGGCGATCAAGCCGGGATCCTCATCCGGCGGCAGGTCCAGCAGGAGCACCCCATCCACCCCGGCGGCCACCGCATCGGCGGCGAAACGGTCGATGCCATAGGCCAACACCGGAGCCAGGTAGGTGAACGCCAGCAGGGGAACCTGGCTACGGGTCCGGATCCGGCGCACGGATTCCAGGACCTTGGGCAGGGTGGTCCCGGCCTTCAGCGCCCGGTCACAGGCCACCTGGATTGCCGGGCCGTCGGCCATGGGATCGCTATACGGGACACCCAGCTCGATGACGTCAGCACCAGCCTCCGCCAGGGCCACCACCAGATTTTCCGTCGCCGCCAGATTCGGATCGCCGGCGCACAGGTAGGGGATGAAAGCCTTCTTCCCCGCCTGTTTCAGCGCGGCGAACCGAGCGGCGATGCGGTTGACGGGGACGGCGGGCTGGGGCTGGTTCATGGCTTGGATTCCGCGAGGCGGCAAAGGAGTTCCGCGCCCAGGCGCAGGCGTTCATCAGGGACGGTGTAGCAGATGCGGAAATGGGTGTCCCGCTCGCTGAATACCCCGCCGGGGATGATCAGACAATTGTTGGCGATGGCCTTCTCGACGAAGGTTGTGCCGGTAAAACCGACGGGGGCCTTCACCCACAGGTAAAAGGCACCATCCGGCGGCGCCATCTCG
>CANIXE010000036.1 GCA_947470885.1 Planctomycetota bacterium | reverse complement strand
TGTCGCAGCAGACCATAATCGAGTCTGGTTCGTCGACGACCTTGAGGCCGTGGACTTCGCCCATGCGGGCGGCGACGTAGCTGGTGTTCAATGGATCGGTCAGCGCGCGAATGAGCAGCCCGTCGTAACGAGGGATGTTCATCAATTCGCTGCGGAACAGGAAGTCACAGTCGTGGCCCAGTTTCGCCGCTGCCATGCGGAAATTGGTCAGGGCAGTGAGTTCGGCGCTCCGGCGGATGGTGGTCCGCTCGGTGAAGATGGCTAAACGCGCCATAAACCAGCTTCTTTCAGAATCGTTTTTTCGTTCTGGGTCAGCTCTTCCTTTTCCAGGGGGCTGATGGCGCTGAACAGGTAAGCCTTTTCAGTGACGATGATCCGCACCCGGGCCAGGGGCAGGTGGAACACCCGCCAGAGCTTCTCGGCGAGTTCCTGGTATTCCGGTTTGAGGCTGCGCCCCAGGACCAGGCGGATGGTGTCGACCCGGCTGTCCGGGGGCATCGACTGGCAGACCATCGCGTACTTGCCGCTCATGCTCAGGGTCTTGATGACTTCCCGCAGTTCGCTGGCGTCGTTGGCGACCTTGCCTTCGTCTTGATAGGGGTTCACCGGGTAAACCATCACCGGCGGGGGCATGGACAGGGAGAGGTCGTTGACGATCTCCCACTGGGGTGTGGCCAGGCCGGCGCTGGCGGCCTTGGTCAGGGCCAAGGGCACGACGTAGGCGTCGAGGGCATCCTGGGGGCTGGGCAGGGCCAGCAGGCCTTCGTGCTCGGCCTCCAAGCTGCGGTAGTAGCCGTCGGAGAGGTAGCTGTAATCCCCGTCGAGATTGACGAAGACACGCTCAGCCCGGAGATCGGCAGGGATCTCCACGGTGGGGAATCGGGGTGCGGTCATGGGGCGGGTCCGCGGACGTGGACGTGGGGCGGCGGTTTCCGGGGTGGAGAACGCCGCCGCGCTAGGGGGAGGCTCGTCGAGAAGTGCGGTGTTTGACATTCGCGGCGCACGCTAAGGCGGTTCCTTGGAATGCCAGCGTCCGAGCTCAACCTTCCGGGTTGGGGACCGGGGGTGCGACCGGCCCAGGGGCGGGGTTGATCGCGGTGGGCTTGGCCGGAACGGGCTTGGCTGGTACGGGCTTTGTTCCGGGACCATTGTACCGGCAGGCCACCGCGGCACCCCCAATCAGCCAGGCCTCGCAGGCCTCTGCCGCCCGGGCGACCATGGCCTGGGCCACCGGCACCTCCTCCGGGGGGAAGCCCCCCAGGACGAAGCCGATCTGTTCCGTCCCCGGTGGTATCGGCCCGCAGCCCAGACGCAGGCGGTGGTAGCCCTGGCCCAGGTGCTGTTCGATGTTCTTCAGGCCGTTGTGGCCGCCCGCCGAGCCGTCGGGCCGCAGGCGCAACGAGCCGGTGGGCAGGTGGATGTCGTCGGTGACCACCAGCAGGTCGGCGGGGGGGACTTTGTGGAAGGCGCAGGCGGCCTGGGCCACCTCACCGCTCAGATTCACGTAGGACAGCGGGCGGATCAGCAGCACCGGGCCGCTGGCATGGCGCCACTCGCCGATCTCGGCGTTCCAGCGCTTGCGACTCACCTCTAAACCGTGGCGTTTCGCCAGAAGATCCAGGACCTCCCAGCCTAGGTTGTGGCGGGTGTGCCGGTACTGGGCGCCCGGATTGCCGATGCCGAGGATGAATTTCATGGGTGGCGGTTGCTGCGGTGTCTGTGGACGGGCGGGGGCCTTGCGGCGGAGGGATGTTGCGGACGCTCCCGGGAAGTCACCCCTTGCCGGCGGTCCCACCCATGTCGTACCTTCCTGTTCTGCGCGTCCTGCCCTTCGTTGCGCTGTTCACGGTCTCCACCTCCGGGTTGTGGGCCCTGGACGTGGGAGAGAAGGCTCCGGCTTTGTCTGGAGTCACATGGCTGAAGGGCAATGCCCCGGCTGCGGGCATTCCGGTGATCGTGGAATTCTGGGCCACCTGGTGCGGGCCATGCAAGACCTCGATCCCCCACCTGGCAAAACTCGCCCAGGATCATGCGGGTAAGTTGGCGGTAGTGGGCCTCAGCGACGAGGAACAGACCACCGTCGCCCCATTCATTGGCCGCAACAAGATGGAGTACAACGTCGGCCTGTTGCAGGATCCCGGGCGGAACAGCTGGATGGAGGGCGTCGACGGCATCCCCCACGCATTTCTGGTCGCCGCCGACGGCACGGTGCTGTGGAAGGGTCATCCGATGGAGCTGGACCCGGTGGTGGAACAGGTCCTGGCCGGCACCTGGGATTCCAAGGCCATGGCCAATCTGGAAGGCTTGCGCAAGCGGCTGCAGGACGAACTGACCAACGCTGACGTGGAAGATGCCGCCAGCGTCGCCAAAGTCACCGCCACGGCGAAGGAAGTGCTGGCTCTCGCTCCGGCGGATGAAGAGGCCATCGGCGTCCTGGTGGGAGTGGCCCAGCACAAGGGCGACACCGCTGGGGCCCGGGCGGTGTGGGAATCCCTGGCCATCGAACAAATGACCCCGGGGCAGGCGGCATCCTTGGCCCGCACCGCCAGTGATGCCGCCGAATTGGAATTCCGCCACCTGGCGGTGGCCCGGAAACTGGCCCTCCATGCGGTGGCGGGCGCCCCCAGGGAGGCTGGCTACCAGGAGATTCTTGCCCGGGTGGAATACGCCTGTGGACGGATCGAGGATGCCATCGCCGCCCAGGAAAAAGCCCTCCACGCGGCCACGGGCAGCAACGACGATGCTCGCCAGCAGGCAATCCTGGAATTCTACGTCGGGGTCCTGGCTTTGCGGGCCGGCAAGGAGCCGCCGGCCCCTAAGCCCATCGCAGTGCCCGCCAAGCCCAAGGCGCCCGCGGAAGAACCCCAGAGGATCCCCGCCCCGGCACCCATTCTGCCCTGACCTCTTACCAGCGCAGGGCTTCCGCTGGTGGTGGCCCGTGGCTGGCCATCGCCAGCAGCACCACGGTGAAGGCCCCCAGGCAGCCTAGCCAGATCAAGACGCCAGCAGCCACGGCAATGCCGCTGCCGGAATAGGTTTCTGGATGCTGGCGGAGTGCCCGGCGGATCCGCCAGACCTGGAACCAGCCGAATAGCCCCAGCAGCCCCGCCACCGGGGGCAGCCACCAGGACAGCAGGCAAAGGATGCCGCTGGCCAGGGCCAGGCTGGACCCCGGAGGAGCGAGGGTGCCGCGGGCGTCGCCCACGATCAGCCGCCCCGGGCGGCGCGCACGGCGGCGGCGGCGTGGGCGAACACCGCGGGCAATTGGGCCTCTTCTACGCAGCTGAAGGCGATACGTAGTTCGGTCTCACCCAGGGCGATGGCTCCGACACCCCGCTCCAAGAGCTTCTGGCGGGCGGCCTCGGCGGTGGTGCCCTTCACCCGGACGCACATGAAATAGCCGCTGTTGAACGGATAGATGTCCCAGGCGTCGGCGTATTCCGGCTTGCGGACCTCCACCGCGGTGACCGCGGCCCGAGCCTTGAGGATCGCCACCTTTTCCGCCTGCTGGGCGCGGAATTGCGGATTCTGCAGGGCTTTCAGGACAATGCTCTGGCCCGGCTGGGTGACGTTGCTGATCGTCGAACGGATGAAGCCGGCGGTTTTGTCTTCCAGGGCCTTGTAAGCCGCGGGGGTGCCGTTCTTCACACCGTAAGTCAGGAAACCGACCCGCAGGCCCCAGACGAACTCTTCCTTGGTCGCCCCATCGATCTTCACCGCCAGGATGTTGTTGTGGGCGTGGGCCAGGCGGCCGAACAGGCTTTCCTTTTCGCAGGCCTCGTCGAAGAACATGCCGTAGTAGGCGTCGTCGACGGTGACCACCAGTTTGGTGCCGGCTTCGGCGGCGGCGATCAGAGCATTGACGATGGCGCCGGCTTCGGCCTTCGTCGGGGTGTAACCCGAGGGGTTGTTGGGGAAGTTCAGGGCGACCAGCAGCTTCTTGCCCTTGAACCGGCCCAGGGCCTCGATGAAGGCCTGCATGGCAATGCCGGTCAGGTTGCGGTCGAACAAGGGGACGGTGTGGAGCTTGGCTTCCAGGCGGGTGCCCCAGCCCAGGTCGTAGTTCTCCCAGTGCAGGTCGTGGATCAGGACGTCGTCGCCGGGGTTCAGGAACAGGTCGCCGACCACCGACAGGCCGTGGGTCAGGGCGTTGGTCACCACTGGGGTGCTGATGGGGTGGTTGCCCAGGCCGGGGGTTTCCTCCCGCTGCTTCTTGGCCCAGGCCTGGCGCAGCTCGGGCTTGCCATAGCTCGGGGCGTAGTCGTAGATCTCCCGGGGGTCCAGGCCGGCGAAGTGCTGGTGGACGGCCCCCAGGTGCATGGGCACCCCGCCGCTCGTGGCGATGCCGATGGTGGCGTTGGCGATGGTCGCCTTGGTCTTGGCCTCGGCGCCCTGGGCGAGGATGCCTTTGGCCGGGAAAAAGAAGCGCTTACCCCGCTCGGACAGCAGGTCGAACACGACCGGGCAATCGGCGGCAAGGGCCTGGTTGGCGGCCTGGGCGAGGGGATTGAGGGCGGGGGCGGGGATCATGGTCGGGGCATGATCGGAGGTTCGTTCCGCGGGCAACCTGATTGACCCCTTCCCCTGCATCGGAGACTCCCCGCGCCATGCCCATCCGCATCTACAACACGCTCTCCCGCCAGGTCGAGACATTCGTCCCCCACACCCCAGGACGGGTGGGCATGTACCTGTGCGGACCCACGGTCTACGACGACTGCCACATCGGCCATCTGATGGGTCCGGTGTTGTTCGACTCGGTGGCTCGTTGGTTCGCCGCCCGGGGCTTCGTCGTGCGCTTTGTCAACAACATCACTGACATCGACGATAAGATCATCAACCTCCATCTGAAAACCGGCGAGCCGTGGCAGGCCATCACCAAACGCTACACGGCCCAATATCTTGGTTTGCTTCAGCGCCTCCACGTCACCACCATCACCGACCGTCCCACCTGCACCGGCTATGTGACCCAGATGGTCCAGTATATCGGCGAACTGATCGCCAAGGACCGGGCCTACGTCGTCCCCGACGGTGTGGCCTACGACGTGGCGAAGCAGCCCGCTTACGGCAAGCTGTCAGGCCGAAAGTTGGACGAGATGATCTCCGGTAGCCGGGTCGAACGGGATTCGGGCCTGCGCCATCCCGCGGATTTCGCCCTGTGGAAACACGCCAAGCCCGGCGAGCCGGTATGGGACAGCCCCTGGGGTCAGGGCCGTCCGGGCTGGCACATTGAATGCAGCGTGATGAGCTGCCACACCCTGGGGGCGTCCTTTGACATCCACGCCGGTGGAGAGGATTTGAAATTCCCCCACCACGAGAACGAGATCGCCCAAGGCGAGGCCCACGGCGGCACTTATGCTCGCTATTGGATGCACAACAATCTGGTCCAGTTCGAGGGCCAGAAGATCAGCAAGTCCGACCCGCGGATGAAGGACCCCGCCTTTGGTGATCAATTCAAGGCTCTCCGCGTCGTCGATCGTTTCGGCGCCCCGGCGATTCGCCTGCTGCTGTTATCTGGCCACTACCGCCGGCCGGTGGATTTCGGGCCCCAGGCGATCACCGCCATCCGCACCAGCCTGGGCCGGTTGCTCGCGGCCCTCGCCCCGGTGGTGGAAGAACCGGGCGAACCCCGGTTGGAAGAATTGTTGGTCCGACCCTGCACCGAGGCGGTTGCCAAGATTCGTGCCGCGTTCACCGAAGCGATGGATGAGGACTTCAACACGGGCGCGGCTCTTGCCCAGATCCACAGCCTCTTGGCAGAGGCCCGGAAGCTGCCCGAGGTTGAGCGCCCCGCGGCCCTCCGCCTGGCCCGGGATCTTGGCCGGCTGCTGGGGCTGTTCCAACCCGGAGACGCAGCGGCCCATGCCAAGGCCGAGGAATCCGGCACCGTTCCGGCGGGGGATGGAGCCCTGGACCAAGTCATGTCCCTGGTGCTGGAATTACGGCAAAAGGCCCGAGCGGCCCGGGATTTCGCCACCAGCGACCTGATCCGCGATCGGCTGAAGGCGGCGGGGATCACAGTGAAGGACGCCAAGGACGGCGCCTCCTGGGAGCGCGGCCCCGTGGTTCGCTGAACGTCATGTCCCTTCCTGACCTCCGTTGGCATATCGGTCACGGGGTCGAGGTCGCCTATTCCACAGCGGCCCAGGGGGACCAACGGGATGTCCAGCGTCGAAGGGCGTTTCTTGATCCCCTGCTTGGCCCGCGTCCCTGTATCATCCCCCGGCAGATCCATGGTGCCCTGGTGGCGGATGCCGGAGCATCCGACTTGTCCTGGGCCGACGGGGTCGCCACCGGAGATCCCAGCTTGGCCCTGGGGGCCTATGGAGCCGACTGTCCTGGGGTGGTGATCGCCGCGGCGGATGCCCTGGCGGTGGGTCATTGCGGCTGGCGGGGGACGGCAGGGGGGATGGTGACTGCCTTGACGGCGGCGGTGGCGGCGCGATCCGCCACGCCGCCGGGCCAATGGGTTGCGTTCATCGGACCGGGTATCAGTGGCCCCCGCTATGAGGTGGGTGCCCCGGTCTTGGGATCCAGGTCTTGGCCGCCGGAAGCCGTGGTGCCGACGGTGCCGGGCCGGGCCCATCTGGATCTGGCGGTGGCGCTGGCCGCGGATCTGCGGGGGGCTGGGATTTCCCGAATCATCGACGCCGGCATCTGCACGGCGGACGATCCCAGGCTCCACAGCTATCGGCATCAGGGATCCGGTCTGGTCCAGCTGCTGGTGGCCTGGCGCGGGGGGTGAAACAAGAAACCCCCGGGGTTCGCCCGGGGGTTTCTTGGATCGCCGATTGGCGGGACTTACTTCGAGAAGAACTCGAGCACCTTCTGGATATTCACTGGGAAGGGGACCTGCTCCGGACCGGGCAGGGCTTCGACAGTGATCGCCAGGGTGTCCAGGTCGGCCTTCAGGCCGGCGGGACGCTCAATGAGGGGGGCGTTGACGGTGACGCGGATGTCTTCACGGCCCCGGGCCTTTTCGCGGACCTGGAAGACTTCGCCGATGCTGACCAACTGGCCAGGGCTCTTGGCGCGACGGCCGCCCAGGTTGATGTGGCCGTGGCCGATGAGCTGGCGGGCCGCGGGGATGGTCCGGGTCAGGCCGGCGCGCCAGACCAGGTTGTCCAGGCGGGCTTCCAGCAGGGACAGAAGATTGCGACCGGTATCGCCGGGCATCCGGCTGGCCTTTTCAAAGACAGAGCGCAGGGCGCGTTCGGTGAGGCCGTAGTGGAAGCGGATCTTCTGCTTCTCCTTCAGGCGCACACCGTACTCGCTGACCTTGACCATGCCCTTGCGCTGGCTGGCGGCGTACCCCGGCGGATTGGGCCGGCGGGTGAGGGTGCGGGTGGTGAGACCGGGGAGCTCCTGGCCGAGACGGCGGATGAGACGGAGCTTGGGGCCATGATAGCGGGCCATATGCGAATACCTTCACGACGCCGAATTTGGCGCGGGGTGCTGCTTTCCAGGTTTTTCGGCGCGACGGGCGACGAAATCTGGGGGAAGCGGTGGGGCGGAACATTATGGGGGAAAATACGGCATTACAAGTGGCTGATTGGGAAAGTGCCTTGAGGTGTGCTGCATTCCTAGGCTTGTCGGCGTCGCGGGTGTGTCATAGTTGACTCCCATGTCACGTACCCTGATTCCTGTGGCGTTCCTGTTCCTATGCTTTCCGGGTTTGGCTACCCAGGGCATCTCGGCCGAGGCGACGGTCGGAACGGTGTCAGAGTTGAACCAATTGGAATCGGCGGCGATCAAGTTCAGTGCCGCCGATCATGCCGCCAAAGCGAAGGATCTGCAAAAGCGATACCGGGAAAATGTACGGGGGAATCCCAAATTGGTTGTCGATGCGGCCGTAGAATATGCAGAGGCCCACCGGCTCTATGAGAAAATCGGCGATACCGAAGGAGTGGTGGATTCCCAGGCCGAGCTCTTCTGGTGTAAAAAACAGATGAACTACGCAAGTCTTAGGGAATTTGTGGCACGTAGTGGAGGCGCACTGGTCCTTCCGCAGGAGGCTAAGCCCGAGGTGAAATCCAATGTAGTCCCGATTCCCTTGGTGATCCAGACGCCCAAGGACGTCCCGCCGCCACCGGCAAAACCCGTCTTGCCGGTGATCTTGGGCAAATCCCCTCGACCAGACGAGCGCACGGCGAAAGCAGCCTTCGCCCAGCTCCGGACCACTTATGTCAAGGAATACGGTAGACGCACCTTTGTCGGCAAAAGAGCACTGGCCCGGCGGTTTATTGAAGGGGCGCGTCAGCCGGCCACTGAAGCAGGGATCCGCTATGCGATGCTCCAGGAGGCGGCCCATCTTGCCCAGGAGGCCGAGGACTATGGCCAGCTGGGCGATGCGGCAGAACAGCTCGAAGCGGCATTCAACGGAATCAATGCCAAGGAATACCAGCGCGCGGTTCTGCAGCAGATGAAGGACAAGCCGGTGGCAGTGGCCATTCTCGCCTTGTTTGCCGATCCAGGGGATGCCCAGGCGAATCTTACCGTAGGTCGCTATTTTTGCTTTGAATTGCGTCGTTGGGATGTCGGACTCGGGAATGTCGCCAAGGGCACCGATCCGGATTTGAAATGGCTGGCGAATGAGGATCTCACCAATCCCACCGAAGAGGCTCAACGGGTCCGGCTGGGGGACGCTTGGTACGACATGGCGAAGCGAGCCGGCTCAGCCACCGACCGTAATGGCATGTTTGACCGGGCCCAGCGTTGGTATTCTGCCGTCATCCGTACCTTGGAGGGTCCAGGGAAGAGCCGGATCGAACAACGCTTGGCAGAGATCGATAAGGCCTTGCCGATGGATCTCGACACCTTGGATTGGCAGAATGTGACCCCGGGTCAGTGGGAAAAACTCAGATTCCCAGCAGTTACCGTATCTGCCAAAGAAGAAAAAGTTGATGCCAAGTTGGCGCTGAAGGTGGGGGAGCGTATTCGCATCGTGCCTCACCCGGAAGATGTGTGGACGATGCAATCCCAGGAATTTGGAACGGTCACAACGGGCTGGAAGGGCGTCCCTGCTTCTGCCGTCAAGGGTGAGACAGGGCTTTCAGTTGAGGCTGCCGCCTTGGGCTTTGGAGCAGTGGTGTGTTGGTTGGGGGATTCCGCGGCCAGGAAAAAGGCTGGGGAGATGATCACCGGGACCGGCCAGATCTACTTGGCTGCCAACCGTTCGATGGTGACCAACGCCGTTGGCAGCATTCGGGTTAAACTTGTTCCGATGAAGGATGATTGACCGTCGCCAGGGAGGTCCCCAGGCGCGGGAAACAGCCCTAGCCGATCGTTTTGACAATAAGATCGGCCCAGGCCAGTTGTTCGCCCAGGTGGCCAATGCGGCGCCCTGGTATTCTTCCTGGCCAGTGCCGCCTCTTGGCGAAGGTCAGCGGTTGTCCCAGGTTTCCGCGGGGCCCTTGGGCTTTCTGAGGGTTCTCGCGGGGGCTGCCCGGATCACGGGGGTCGAGCGACCCAGCTCGGCCGACCGCCTGGATTATTTTACCTTTTGCATGGCCTGTCATCACGCTTCGGTGGCAACCTACATCCCTACGGATGTGGATACCAAGATCCGCGGCATCCTCTGGGAACGGGGCGGAAGTGACGCCGTCCGTGAGCGCCTGGAAATCGTTGACCACGCCCGCCGGTGGTCCCTCGAAGGGGTTTCCACTCGATTTGTGACCACCCCAGAGGGGCCCATCAGCGGCCATGACGGCGAGTGGCTTGGCGTATTGGCCGGGGCCTTGGGGGCGGCCATCCGGGCCAAGGATGCTGTGCTAGCGGACGAAATTGGTGGGCTCATTGACGCTGAGTTGCGCCGGGAAATCGCTGCTTTCGAACGGCTGGCCCGTAAGCCGGGAACCCCGGAAGATTCCTGGAGCCTCATCAGATTGGGCTGGATTCTGACCCATAATGCTGGCGACTTGGACCAAGGCATCAGCTTCTGGCCAGAGCAATCATCCGACTACCAACCCTGGCGGGACCGTTTCGCTGAGATGGCCCATGGTCGGGATCGGGCCTACGGTGGGTCGTTTACCCGGGCGAAGGCCGTGTACCAGACCGTTTCGGCCGAAGGTCATCGGCATTATCCCCTGCGGCCACTGCGATGCCTGCGTCGGGCGCCGGAGTTGCTGCTGCCGTTGGGCCCCTGCTTGGAAGCCTGGGGAGCAACTGTGGCCACCCATCCGGCGTTGACCCTGGATGACCGCGCGGAAGTCCTGGGGGCTTTGCTCGGTGGCATTGCCAAAGTCACCGGACAGCAAGGCTATCAGCGTGCTGTCCATGGACTTGCATCAGCTACATCGGGCGGGGTGGATGCTCTTGCCAAGCGCCTGCCTGCAAGCATCCGGGCGCCATTGAAGGACCCGGAAGTGCGCCGACAAATCGGTCTGGCGTCCAGCTCGTTCCTCTCGGCCATCGGCAAGCGGGCTCGGGTGGCTCTGGGTTAAGATGGTTCGAATGGGCAACTGTAGAAGTGTTCGGCTGGGTGGATGGGTTGCACGACCTCACCTGGGTTGTTAGTTTGCAAGTCCATGTCTTCAAAATCCCTGCCGTCAATCCGTCGGGTTAAAGCCCCGGAACCTGCATTTGACCATCAATTTGCAGTGGATTCCTTGAAATCTCTGTGGTCCCTAGCCTACGAGCGTCCCGTGTACCAGAGGCTTAATCCCATGATCGCCCACCTTGCCCGTTCCTTCATGGCCCTGGCCCTGTTTATCGGCGTGGTCAGTGCCGCCTCTTCGAGCCTGGATACGGTGGAAATCACGGCCACGGTAGTAACTGCTCAGGAGGGCGGAACTCCTGGGCGTTTCCGCCTGCATCGTTCTGGTTCATCGGGGATTTTGGTGGTGAATCTGGTGCTCGATGGCGTCGATGCGGCAGGTTTGGCGACAGCGCCTAAGGCTGCCAGTTATAGTGGCGTGGGTGGTCCAACCGGTATCGCTATTTCTTCTACGTCTAATATGGATTATGGACTTGACCTCGATCCCTCCACGAAGCTGAACGGAGCCACGTCTACCCTGCCCATCCTTTCGGCTGGTGGCTTTTCAGTTACCTTTGCGCCTGGTCAGCAGGACATCGACATTCTGGTGAACGCCTATGAAGATGGGGTCAAGGAGGGTCAGGAAAACGTCAAAGTGCGCTTCTTGCAAAATCCTAGTTACATCATCGGTGTTGGATCCGTTGCCACGGTGACCATCGCGGACAATGACATTTTGGCTACACTGGGAATGCCCGACCAGACCCTGAGTGAATTTTATGGCGATCCGTCCCCAGAGGGAAATTTCGAGATACTTTTCAACGACATTTCGTTTTCACGATACTTAGTGTTTACCTTGGAAGGTGCCGCAGCGCGGGCTACAGATTACACCCCTCAGGGGATGTTTATGCACCAGCCCAGTGCTGGTGAAGTAGCCTCTGTGACGTTACGTAAAGGAGCTGAGGTGTCGTATTCGTTCACCCCGGTTGGTGCATCCCCCCCGGCTCTGACGGGCACTTTGAGTGGTAGCGGTTGGTATGTGAATTACCCGCCGAATATTGCGTTTCAAACGATCAGCGATGGGAGCCGCGTTTCACTTATCAATCAACTTATAATCACCAGTAGCAACGCATTATTTCCTGCTGGCACCGTCATTCCCTTGAATGCGGTGGGGGTTTCCTCGTTATCTAATGGCCGGCCAGCACGGGGCTATGGAATCATCGATAGTAGTGGTCAGCTAGTGTCCGTGAAATTGATTGATGCCGGGGTGTTTGCGAAATCCGATATTAC
>CANIXE010000035.1 GCA_947470885.1 Planctomycetota bacterium | reverse complement strand
GTGGATTTCGGCAGGATGGTGGACGTGGGCGTGGCTTTGCCCACCACTTCCGCAGTCTTCACGTCGTCCTGGAGGGGCTTCTTGCTGGGGGCGTCGGTCATGGGACGTGACACGCTAGGACGGGATCATCCGGTGCAACCCTGCTCGCGGGGCTTGCGCCCCAGCCCGACATCGCCGCTCCGCGGCTTGCCTGCTGCGCCGATCACCGCTGCGCGGTGATCGGCCTGGTGCGACCCCGGCTGCGCCGGGGTGTTGCGCTGCGCGCAACCAAGCCCCGTCCCCGCTCGCGCGCGCAGGCGCGCTCGGGGGATTGCTGTTCGCGGACGCTGTCCGCTACGCCTGCCAGGGCCTCGCCGGCCCTGGACCCGCACGGGCTTTCCGCAGTTCTTTGCCAAAAGTGTAGGCTATCCCCCGCCCTACCATTGCCTTGCTGCCCCTGGACTCGCACGGGTATTTGGCCGTTCTGGACCAACATTGGGCTCATCAGGTCCTCAGCGAGCGTCCTGAAGTGCTCCCGGTCGAGTGGTTCAGGCGGTCTTGCCGTCCACGAACACCAGGCGGGGGGCCATCTCGCCCCGCCAGCGGCTGGCCTGGGGCCGGATCAGCAGGTCGAAGCGGGCGCCGCCCGCACTGAGGCTGGTGGCATGCTTGGCTGCGCGCCAGGCGTACAGTTCCCGCATCCCGCCGCCGGCGTCGGTGATGGCGCCCTTCAGGTGGTCGCCGTCTTTGCCGAACAGCCGGGGTCGGGCAACGAAGCAGGCCTTGCTGAGGTGGAGGATCGGTTCGGGATTGCCGATGCCAAAGGGGGCCAGGGTATCCAGGCTGGTGAAAAAGTTCCCGTCCAGCTCAGCGACGCAGGTATCAGCATCATAATCGGTGCGTTGAGTCAGGCTGCCCGGGGGGATCTTGGCCCCGACGTGGCACTCAAAGGCGTCGATGAAGGCCGGGACTTTGTCGGCGGTGATGGACAGGCCCGCTGCCATGGCATGGCCGCCACCTTTGATGATGTGCTCGCGACAGGCGTCCAGGGCATCCCCCAGGTGGATCTGGCTGATGGAGCGCAGGCTGCCTTTACCTTGGCCGCCATCGAGGGCGATGACGCAGGCGGGCTTGCCAAATTGTTCCACCAGGCGGCTGGCGACGATCCCGACCACGCCCTGATGCCAACCTTCACCGGCAAACACCAGGGTTGAACGGCTGCGCCAGCGGGGGTCGCCCTCGGCTTCGGCGATCAGATCGGCGGTGAGGATCTGGGTGAGGCGTTTTCGCTCCTCGTTTTCAACGATGATCAGTTCCAGTTCCCGGGTCGCCGAGCCCTGGTCCTGGGCGGTGAGCAGGCGGATGTTGGCCATGGCGCTGCCGACCCGTCCAGAGGCGTTCAGCAGGGGGCCGATCTTCCAGCCCAAATCGCCGGCGGCGAAATCCTCCCCCAGTCGGGTGTGGTCGAGGAGGGCGCGCAATCCTGGATTCATCGTCCGTTTCAGGGCTAGGACGCCATGATGGACGAGAATCCGATTTTCTCCGGTTAGGGCGGCGCAGTCCGCCACGGTGCCCACCGCCACCAGGGCTAGGGCATCCAGGAGGAACGCCCGCAGATCCGGGGTCAGCTTGTCTGAACCGCACAGCACCGTGGCCGTGGCCCAGGCCAACTTCCAGGCGACGCCGACGCCCGCCAGGGCCTTGTCGGGGTACGGGCAACCGGGTTGGTTGGGATTGCACACCGCGGTGCACTGGGGCAACGAGGCCTGGGGCAGGTGATGGTCGGTGATGATCACCGCGCAGCCGGTTTCGGCCTCGATCCGGGCGGCGATGCCGTTGTCGGCGATCCCGCAATCCACGGTGATCATCAGTTGGGACTGGTGTTCCTGGACTGCGTGGAGGCTGGCTTCCGACAGGCCGTAGCCGTCGATTCGCCGGTGGGGGATCCAGGCGGTGGCCTGGTGGCGGCAGGCCCGGACGAACAGGACCAGCAGGCTGGCGGAGGTGCTGCCGTCCACGTCGTAGTCGCCGTGGATCAGGATCCGCTCCCGCTCGCTGATGGCTTTGGCCAGGCGGCGGGCGGCCACCGCCATGTCCTGCATTCCCTCCGGACGATGGAGATCCGCCAGGCGGCGGGCGGTGAAGGCCCGGGCGGTGGTGGCATCACGCATTCCCCGCAAGGCCAGCAGGGTTGCCGTAAGCCGTTGGCAATCCAAGTCGTGTTCAAGTTCTGCCACGACGTCGGCAGGAGCTTCGCGGCGGCTCCAGGGACGGTTGGCTTGCAGCATTGGACCACCATCCGTGCTCCGCTCCCGGTAACAAGCCCCACGGCTTGCACCGGCGGCGATGCCCGCCACAATCCTCCCCCTCACGGGGCAACCTGTCCGCCCCGTCTTCAATTACCCGGGTGTGCTGGCGCATTGGTCTTCTCCACCACGCGAAACCCAGCCTCCCTCCGATCCGCAGGAGCAATCCCGTGCCCACTGGTTCCGTAGTCCGTTTCGATCGCCGTCGTGGTTATGGCTTCATTACCCCCGATGAACCTGGTGAGGATGTCTTCGTCCACCAGAACAACATCCAGATGGATGGTTTCCGCTTCCTGAATGTCGGCGAAAAGGTCAATTACGACCTGGAAGTCGGCGAAAAGGGAATGAAAGCAGTTTCGGTTAGCCTCCTCGAGCCCCGTGCAGAAGTTGCGGGTCGCCCCGGCTTCGACCAGGAGCAGGACTTTTCGGATAATCGCGACAACCGCGACAACCGCGACAATCCAGAAGGTTTCCGCGCCCGTCCCAACTTCGATCGTCCGGAACGTCCGGAACGCGCTCCCCGGGCTCCCCGGGCCGTTGCCGCCGCCCCTGTGGTGAGCGGTGATGCCGAACAGCTGGAGAAACTCCGGCGCAAACACGAGCGCCTGATCAGCCTCTTGGTGGAGAAGGGCGTCCTCGCCCCCGGCGAGATCGATGGTCTGGTTGCTGCCGCCTCGGTGTGATTTCTAGTCGGGGAATCTCCGACCTGCATCATATCTAGTATCCCTCCGAAGCACGGAACGCATGGCGTCCCGTGCTTCGGTATTTATCATCCGTCCCCATGAGCGATATCACCCAGGTCATCATCCTCGGCGCCAGCGGCGATCTTACGGCGCGGAAGCTCGCACCGGCGCTGTTCGCGGCGTTCCAGGATGGGCTTTTCCCCCATGAGGTGCAACTCGTCGGCGTCGCCCGCAGGCCTTGGGACGATGCGGGATTCCGTGAACAACTCATCGCCAATTCCCCCAAGGCAAAAGATCACCAGCCGGACAAGTGGCAGGCTTTCCTTGCCAATACCCACTACGTGCGGACCAACCTGGAAACTCCGGCCGATTTTGCGGCCTTGGCGAAATCACTGGACATGCTGTGCGGCGGTCGACCCGCGGATCGGGTGTTCTACCTGGCGATTAAGCCCGAGTTATTCCTGCCCTCGGTGCAGAACCTCCACGGTGCTGGCCTGCTGGCCCAGGAGGACGGTCGTTCCAGCCGGGTGGTGGTGGAAAAGCCGTTCGGCACCGACCTGACCAGCGCCCGCTACCTCAACGGCGAACTGCTGAAGATCCTCAAGGAAAACCAGCTCTACCGTATCGACCATTACCTGGGCAAGGAGACCGTCCAGAACCTCCTGGTTTTCCGCTTCCGCAATGCGTTCTTCGAACCGCTGTGGAACCAGAAATACGTCGAACTGGTGCAGATCACCGTGGCCGAAACGGTGGGCATGGAGGGTGGCCGGGGCGGCTATTACGACGGCTCCGGGGCGATCCGGGACATCCTCCAGAACCACTTGCTGCAGCTGGTCGCCCTGGTGGCCATGGAGGCCCCCAGCAGCCTCGCACCCAAGGCCATCCGGGACGAGAAGGTGAAGGTCCTCCATGCCCTGCGCTCGTTCGCGGACCTGCCGGATCCCCAGGCCAACCTGGTCCGGGCCCAGTACGAGGGCTACACCCAGGAGCCCGGCGTTTCGCCAACGAGTGAGACCGAGACCTACATCGCCACCCGGGCCTACATCGACAACTGGCGCTGGGGCGGGGTGCCGTTCCTGTTGCGCACGGGCAAGCACCTGCCCAGCCGCTTCACCTCCATCCGCATCCAGTTCCGGATGCCGCCCCACACCCTCTTCGGCAGTTACCAGGAATGCCACCTGCGGCCCAACGCCATCACCCTGCGGATTCAACCCGACGACGGCATCGACCTGTCATTCGAGGTGAAGGAGCCCGGCCAGGGTTTGGTGATCAAGCCGGCGAAGATGACCTTCGACTACGCCGAACAGTTCAAGAAGCGGACCCCGGACGCCTATGAGCGCCTGCTCCAGGACGTGATCACCGGTGACCAGAGCCTGTTCATTCGTTCGGACGAGGTGGAGGAATGCTGGCGCTGGGCCGACAGCCTGCGGGAGGCCATGGCGGGCGCCCCGGTCCATCAGTACCCGAAGAACACCTGGGGCCCCCAGGCCGCTGATGGTTTGTTCGGTGAATGCGAAGGGCGCTGGCTGAAGGGCTGAACCGACGTCGGTCGATTCAGCGCTGACGTAGGCGATTCTCGAGTAATCGCTCCAGGCGGACCAGGGCCCGGTGCTTGATCATCGCTGCTTCCTGGGCCTTCTGGACCAGGGGCAGCAGGGCCCGGGCCTCATGTTCCTGGAGTTCCCCGTCCGCCAGGTTGCTGGCGATCGTTCCCAATAATTCCGCATTGATCTGATGGCTGGAAATGATCGGAGCCATGATCCCGGCGACCCGGTCGGCGTCGGCTTTTTCCACGCTGTGGTCCTGATGGGCCTCGGGGCGTAGGGCGTCTGCCAAACGGCTGGTGCCCCAGGCTTTGGCTTCGTGGGCGGCCAGGGTTTCAAGCGCCCCGGCGTGCCAGTTGCCCAGCTCGCCTTGGCGCAGCTCGGTGAGCCAGCGGTCGGCGGTACGTTTGGGGATGCCGAGGATGCCTGCGAGTTCAGACCCGCTGCAATCGTCGGTGAGGATTTGAAGGGCGTGGAGGAGACGGCTCATGGGGGTAATGATAGTCCTAGGGTGTGCCGGATCCGGCGCAGGTCGAGGTCGGGAATGCGCCGGGAACGCCTGACCAGGGACTACACTGGGGGACAGCGGTGGGGACAGCCCCCCGCGAATCACGTCTTCCACGGAGTTTCCCATGTCCCTCACCCTCACCAAGGGCGGCAACGTCTCCCTCAACAAGATCGCTCCCAACCTGGTCCAGGCCCGCATCGGCCTGGGCTGGGAAGTCCGATCCACCGATGGCCAGCCCTTCGACCTGGACGCCTCGGCCTTCCTCCTGGATGCCGCGGGCCGGGTCCGCAGCGATGCGGATTTCATCTTCTACAATCAGGCCCGATCGGCCTGCGGTTCCGTCGCCCACCAGGGTGACAACCGCACCGGCCAGGGGGATGGGGATGACGAGGTTCTCCTCGTCGACCTCACCCAGGTCCCCGCCTCGGTGCAGAAGGTGGTGGTCGCGGTGACCATCCACGAAGCGGAAACCCGCCGCCAGTCCTTTGGCCAGGTCCGGGGGGCGTACATCCGGATCTGCGATCAGAAAACCGGTGAAGAGGCCGCCCGCTACGACCTGGCGGAGGATGCCGCCACCGAGACCGCCCTGATCTTCGGCGAGCTCTATCGCCACGGCGTGGAATGGAAATTCCGCGCCGTCGGTCAGGGCTACGCCGGCGGCCTGGGGCCCCTGGCCCGCTCCTTTGGCATCCGCATCTGAATTCCCCGCTCAAACCACGGAAAGGAAATCCATGTTTATCGATTCATTCATCAGCACGACCGACCTCGCCACGGTCGGCGTCTTGATCCTGCTGGAGGGGCTGCTGTCCTGCGACAACGCCGTGGTCCTCGCCCTGCTGGTGAAGGATTTACCCCTGGAGCAGCGGGGCCGGGCCCTGCGCTACGGCATCCTCGGGGCCTATGTCTTTCGCATCGCCGCCCTGTTCGCCGCCACCTGGATCATGTCCGTGTGGTGGCTCAAGGCCCTGGGCGGCGCCTACCTGGTGTTCATCGCTGTGAAGTTCTTCCGCGAACGGAAGGACGCGGACCACGACGGCCTGGCGGACCACGCCGCCCCCAAGCGCGTTCTGGGACTGTCGGTGTTCTGGAGCACGGTCATTGCCGTCGAGCTGACGGACATCGTGTTCTCCATCGACTCCATCGCCGCGGCGGTGGCCCTGTCGTCCAAGCTATGGGTGCTGATCGCCGGCGGCCTGCTGGGTATCCTGGCAATGCGCTTCGCCGCCCAGGGCTTCATCCGCATCCTGGAACGGTTCCCCCGTCTGGAATCTGCCGCTTTCGTCGCGGTCCTGGCCATCGGCCTGAAACTGGTTCTGGCCCTGCCGGTGGATCTGTGGACCACCCCGGTGGCCATCGCCGCCCAGCCCACGGCGGCGGCCTGGATCGAAGCCGCCCATCACGGGGTGCCCGCCTGGTTCCACATCCCAGGGGTCCTGGCCATCCACAGCGCCGCCCCCGCCGCACCGGTGGGCCTGCCGGTGGCGGAACAGGCGGCGGCCTTGGCGGCCTGGCACCATGACTTCCGGCCCTTCATCCACTTCGACGGGCTGTTCACCAGCTTGGCGGTGCTGGGGATCATGGCGGGGGGATTGGTGAGGAGGAAATGATGAATGCTCGAATGCTCGAATGCTCGAATGCTCGAATGCTCGAATGCTCGAATGCTCGAATGCTCGAATGCTCGAATGCTCGAATGCTTGTCGGATGTCACTACACACCAAGGAGTCTTGTTATGATCGATCTCGGTAAGAAGCCCGTCCTCAGTCTGACCAAGGGTCAGCCCCTCAGTCTGACGAAAGCAGCGGGACGGCGGTTGTCCCGGGTGGCCATCGGCCTGGCTTGGGATCCGGCGCCCAGCCTGCTGGGGTGGTTCGGCGGCGGTTCGGTGGACCTGGACGCCAGCTGCATCTGCCTGGATGGCCGGGGGCAGGTGGTGGACCAGGTGTGGTTCAACCAGCTCCACAGTCGGGAGCGGGCGATCCACCACAGTGGCGACAATCGCACCGGGGATGGCGGGGGGGATGATGAAACCATCCGGGTGAACCTGGAGGCCTTGGATCCCCGGATTGCCGCCCTGGTGTTCACCATCACCAGCTACACCGGCCAGACCTTCGACCGGCTGGCTGGCAGCACCTGTCGGGTTTACGAGGGGGAACAGGTTCTGGCCCAGTACGCCCTGCCGGGCAAGGGTTCCCACACGGCTCTGGTGGTGGCCGGCTTGCGCCGGCAGGGGGACGACTGGGAAGCCGAGGCTCTGGGCATCCCCGCCAATGGTCGGGTGGTCCACGATCTGGTGGACCAGGCCTCCCGGGGGATGGGTCCCTGGACGGCGCAGTCCCACCGGGGGTATACTGGCCCTGCCATCAACGACCGGAGGCAACCATGAAAACCGCCATCCTGCTGATCCTCCTGGCCCTGGGCAGCGTCTGGTTGTTCACCGGGGGTTCGCCCCGGACGACATCGGAGACCTGGGGAGTCATCTGCCGAAAGCACTGGGGGGATCTGAAGAATGCCGATGGCACCACCTTCAGGCCCTCGGCCAAGCCCTACACGTTCGTCTATTTTTCCGCTGGTTGGTGCGGACCATGCCATCAGTACACGCCCCTCCTGGTGAAGTTTTATCAGGAGGCTGGCGAGCAGCGGGATTTCGCGGTGGTGTTTGTCAGCAGCGACCGCTCCCCCGAGGACATGGCGGACTACATGAAGGAGATGGACATGCCCTGGGCCTCGGCCGTCCACGGCTCCGCCGGAGCCAACGCCCTCAAGGCGGCCTACGGTGAACGGGGCATCCCCCATGTGGTCCTGCTGGATGCTGGCGGTGCGGTGATCGCCCGTTCATTTGAAGGTGGTCAGTATCGGGGACCTAACCACCCCGTGGAGGTCTACAAATCCCGGCACTGAAGCCCCCGATGGTCTCCGTAACGAACAACGCCGACCTTGTGGCCGGCGTTGTTCGTTGGCGGAGGATCCAGGCCCTCAGTTTGTCCGGCCGAACACCACGGCGCGCTTCAGCTGGGACAGGGCCGCCGGGATGTCGATATCCTTCGGGCAGGCTTCTTTGCAGTTGAAGATGGTGTGGCAGCGCCAGACGCCGTCCGAGCCGTTCACCGCGTCGATGCGTTCCGACTTGGCGGTGTCCCGGCTGTCGCCGATGAAGCGCCAGGCCTTGAGCAGGGCCGCGGGGCCCAGGTAGCTGTCGTTCTTCCAGAAGCTGGGGCAGGACGAGGTGCAGCAGCCGCAGAGGATGCACTTGGTGGCGTCGTCGATTTCGTCGTACTGCTCCGGGGACTGGTAATATTCCTTCACCGGCCGGGGCTGGGTGGTGACGAAGTACGGCTTAATCGAGTGCAGGTTGTGGTAGAAGTGGGTCATGTCGACGACCAGGTCTTTGATGACCGGGAAGCCCTTGAGGGGGGCTACTTCGATGACGTCGCCGTCGATGTCCTTCACCAGGGTTTTGCAGGCCAGGCGGCTGGCTCCCTGGATGGTCATGCCGCAGGAGCCGCACACCGCGTGGCCGCAGGACCGGCGGTAGGTGACGCTGCCGTCCTGCTCCCACTTGATGCGGTTCAGGGCGGTCAGCACCCGCTCCATGGGGTCGCAGGACAGCTTGTATTCCTTCACCACCGGGGCCTTGTCCTTGGCCGGGTCGTAGCGGTGGATGCGGAAGGTTTTGACGACGGTTTTGATCGCGGTGCTCATGGCAGGTTCCCAGTTCAGGCTTTTAGTACTTGCGGACCTTGGGCTTCATCTTCTCGCGCAGCTCAGGGCTCCAGCCGTCCTCGGGGTGCTCGTGGATCAAGTAGACCGAGCGGTAGGCCAGGGCCACTTTCGCCCCGCCGGTGGTGGCCGAGTCGTCCTTGAGGTAGGCGAAGGTGTGCTTCAGCCAGTTGGCGTCATCCCGGGGTAGGCCATCTTCGTTGCCGTTGGCATCCTTGCCATCCATCCGCAGGTGGGCGCCACGGGATTCGTAGCGGGTCACCGCGCCTTCGATCAAGGCCAGGCTGTAATCGATCATGAACCCGGCTTCCAGGGCCTCGGTCAGGTCGGTGTTGAACACCGCGCCCTTGTCATCGACGCCGATGTTGACGTAACGGGCGCGCAGGGCCTGGACCTCCCGGCGGGCCTGTTCCATGCCCGCCTGGGTGCGGCGGATGGCCACGTGGGTCATCATGATCTCGGACAATTCCTTGCGAAGCTGGCCGGCCCGTTCCTTGCCGGTGCTGGCTTTGACCGCAGCGATCCGGTCCTTGGTCTTTTTGTCCGCCTCGTCCGGCAACTTGCCAGCCTTGATGGAATCCACGTTCTTGGCGACGTGGAGACCGACCCGACGGCCGAACACCACCAGGTCCAGGAGGGAGTTGGTGCCCAGGCGGTTGGCGCCGTGGACGCTGACGCAGGCGCATTCGCCGGCGGCGTACAGACCTTCGACGATGTCGCCGTCGGCGTGGCTGCGCCGGACCCGGCCATCGCTGTCCGTGGGGATGCCACCCATGTAGTAGTGGCAGGTGGGCATCACCGGGATCGGCTGCTCCCAGGGTTTGATGCCCAGGTAGGTCGTGGCGAAGTCGACGATTTCTTCGAGCTTCTTCATCAGCTCGGCCTTGGAGATGTGCTCCAGGTGCAGGTAGACGTAGTCCTCGGCGCAGATGCGTCCGGTCTTGGCGATGCCCCGGCCTTCCAGCACCTCTTTGTACATGCACTGGGAAATCATGTCCCGCGGGGCCAAGTCTTTCACGGTGGGCGCGTAGCGCTCCATGAAGCGTTCACCGTTGCTGTTGGTCAGGTAGCCGCCTTCACCGCGGGCGCCTTCGGTGACCAGGATGCCCAGGCCGGCCAGGCCAGTGGGGTGGAACTGGACGAATTCCAGGTCTTCCAACGGCAGGCCGTTTTTCAGGAAGATCCCCAGGGCGTCGCCGGTGTTGGCCTGGCAGTTGGAGGTGATGGCGTAGTTCCGGCCGGCGCCGCCGGTGGCGAACACCACCACCTTGGCGTTCACGGTGTGGACCTCGCCGGAGAGAATGTCGAGGGCGACCACGCCCAGAACCTTCTTGTTGTCCTCGGCCATGATCAGGTCCAGGACCTGGAACTCGGAATAGAAGTTCACGTTCTGCTTCACGCACTGTTCGTACAGGCCGTGGAGGATGGCGTGGCCGGTGCGGGCGGCGGCGTAGCAGGCCCGGCGCACCGGGCGTTCGCCGAAGTTGCGGGTGTGGCCGCCGAACGGACGTTGGGCGATCTTGCCCTCCTTCGTCCGGCTGAAGGGCACGCCCAGGTGTTCCAGCTCGATGATCGTCTGGGGCGCGTCGTAGGTCAGGATCTTCTGGGCATCCTGGTCCCCCAGGTAGTCGCCGCCTTTGACGGTGTCGTACCAGTGCCAGAGGGGATGATCCTCCTCTTCATTACCCAGCGCGGCGCCGATGCCGCCCTGGGCGGCACCGGTGTGGCTGCGGGTGGGGAAGAGCTTGCTGATGACGGCCACGTCAGCCTTGGTGGACGACCAGTAGGCGGCGTACAATCCAGCGGCGCCGGAGCCGACGATGACAACGTCATGGGTGATGATCATGGCTGGAACTTTCTCTGCGCTCTCAGTGGATCGCGGCGGTGTAGGCGGGAGCAGCGGCGAGGCGGGCGGTGATGGCCTGGTCGCCCCGGGTGGTGGCGTTGGCCTTGCGCACGTTGGCCGCCCAGACGGCGAACTCGTAGGAGCTGCTGAACAGGGGATCGCAGAGGGTGCTATGGTGGTTCGTGTCCGCCTTGGGCGCACCCTTGGCGATTACGCCCAGGGCCCATTGGTCGAAGGCGGTGCCGCTGGCGGCCACCGCTTCGGGCGTGGGGGCGCCCGGCTTGTGGGCGAAGATCGCCGCCGTGGTGGCGTCATCGGAGCGCACGGTGTGCTTGGCCAGGTAGTACTCCAGGAGGAACAACTCCCGCAGTTCGCTGTGGAAATCGTAGCTGATGGGGAAGCTGGGGGGATTGCCGATGCTGGCACCGGCGGGGAAGCCCCGGGCGGCGTAGGATTCCTTCACCGCGCTGGCCGGGGTGGGGTTGACCACGTTGGCCAGGCCCCGGGCGCCAAACACCAGGGCGATGGTCCACAGGGTGACCTCGGCCAGAACCCGCCATTTCGCCGGCGGGGCGTAGTCACGGATGATCCCCACCAGGCCGTTGACGCCGTGGTACAGGGCCAGGGTGATGAACAGAACGTAGTAGGCCTGCCACCAGGCGTTGTTCATTCGGCTGGCGACCGTCAGCCCGGTGCTCACCGCATCGCTGGTGAAGTGCTGGATCCCGAAGTGGAGGAACGCGAGGACCACCAGGACCGCGGCGCTGACGCGCTGCATGAGCCATTGGGTAGAACCGGTGCGGCGGGAGATGTAGGGGGTGGTCATGTCACTTGCCTCCACCGAACGTCGCACCGGGGAGGGCCTCGGTGTTCAGCAGGGGTTGCACGTTGCTGTGGAGGATCAGGGGGATGGAGCCGACGGTCAGGAGGACCACGGCGAGGATGGCGAAGCCCCAGAAGGAACGCTTGTGGGCGGCGGTGCGGGCGACCACGAAGTCGACAAACAGGATGCGCAGGCCGTTCAGACCGTGGATCACCAGGGCGGCGAATAGGAACAACTCCCCGATTTTGAAGTCCGGGGCCTGCATCCGGGCGATCATCAAATCATAGGATTCCGGCGAATGGGTCGCCTTGGTGATGCTGATGATGTGGAAGATCAAGAACACCAGCAGGCCGAGACCCGTGACCCGGTGGAGCACGAAGGCGAGGCTGCCAGTGAACCAGCGGTAGGAACCGCCTGCCTGGGCCGGGATCCAAGCAGTGGCGGCGCTGCCGAGGCCGCGGTCGGGAATGAAAGCCATAAGTTACTCCGAAGGTTTACACAATGTGAGGCTGTCCCCCCCGCAACCATGTTCCGGGACGCAAACCCCCAACTTATGTCTGGAGCGCATCGGGTCGGCTTCATTCAGC
>CANIXE010000034.1 GCA_947470885.1 Planctomycetota bacterium | reverse complement strand
CCGCCGGTCCCGGCACCTACCAAGTAGTATTCGTCGCCAGCGATGTCGCTGGCAACCAGACCACCACACCCGCCCTGGGCCTCACCGTGGCTTCGACCCTGGTCACCGACTTCGTCACCCGGTTCTACCAGCGGTGCCTGAATCGGTCGCCGGATCAGGCGGGCCTGGATGACTGGGCGGGCCAGCTGGGCGCCGGCACCCGCACCGGGGCCAGTCTGGCCACCGGGTTCGTCCTCAGCCAGGAGTTCATCAACCGCAACCTGGATAACAGCACCTTCGTCGACACCCTGTACCAGGCGTTCTTCAACCGTGCCGCTGATGCTGGGGGCAAGCAGGGCTGGCTGGACCAGCTGAACGCCGGCGTCCAGCACGAGGACATTCTCAACGGTTTTCTGTTCGCCCCGGAATTCGCCAACCTCTGCAATTTCTACGGCATCAGCAACTACAGCGCCGTGGATGCCCAGAAAAAGCAGATTCGAAACTTTGTCCGCCGCTTCTACCAGCAGACCCTCAGCCGCGAGCCGGATGCCGGTGGCGCCAGCGACTGGACCCAGCAGTTGTTTACCGGATCCCGCACCGGCGCGACTCTGGCCAACGGTTTTGTCGACAGCCTGGAGTTCAAGAACCGTGGCCTGAATGACGACCAGTTCCTGGCGGTGATGTACAAGGCCTTCTTCGACCGCGCCGGCGATGCGGGCGGACTGGCCACCTGGAAATCCCAACTCGCCGCTGGCAAGACCCGCCTGGAAGTTGTCTACGGCTTCACCCACGCCCAGGAGTTCATCACCCTGTGCGCCAACTACGGGATCACCCCGTTCAGCGCCGGCGGTTGAATCACTGAACGCAAGCCGGTTTTCATGATACACCCCTTGGGCTGGACCTGCCACGTCCAGCCCAAGGGGTGTTGGCGTTCCCCAAATTGGCAGATCGATTTCTCGTCGGTGGCGGGATGAAAACTTGTCCGTCCTGAGCCCCGCTTCGCCCGAAGCGAATGCGGCGGTAATATAATTGCATACCAATATCAAGGCCACCACGCTCACTTTGTCCGTTTACCAAGCTTGATTCCCCGTTAGACACCGACCTCCCAATTCCTGAACAGCACCATCTTACCTGGAGTTTCCATGGTTACGCCTCGGTTTTTAACCTCACCTCAAGGCCGTTTGGGACTCGTCCCCGCCGCCTTGTTTCTCTTGGCCACCACCGCAGGTGCCCTGGACCAGTACACGGTATCCTCCCTGCCCTTGCCTGCGGGCATAGATCCCAACGCCAGCTACAACGCCTGGGTGAGTCGGGCGAGTCCCGATGGCAACTGGATCATCGTCGCCTGGACCCCGGAATTCGGCAGCGAAACGTTCTATCGGTACCACCTGACGACCAATACCATCACCAAGCTGACCATGCCTGCCGGCTATAATGATTTCTGGTTCGACAGCCTGGGCAACGATGGCCTGGCCTTAGGTGCGGCTTCTTCGTGGAATATGGCCACCAATACCACCACGGCGCAATATCCGATGGTTCTCGCCGCCACGGATTCAACGCCCACCCTCCTCACCACCCCTGGTGGCATCACCTCTATTGACGCGAACGGGGTCCGGTACGGATATTCTTCGACGACTCCCGCTGATTTTGAAAATTTCTCCACGTTCCGCCCCTCGGCTTGGACCAGCGACACCATCACTTCAGTGCTGCTGAACGGCACCAGCCTGGCCAACACCAAGGGAATGGTCGCGAGCGCTTCGACGGGCCATCTAGCCGGCATCATTTACGGGCAAAACGTTGCTCCGACCTACTGGACCTTGAATCAGACCTCCAATGCGTTGGCCAGTTGGACTCCGCCCATCGGTGCGGGGTTGCTGCCCCAAGCCTATCAAGCACTCGCCACCAATCCGGATGCCAATGCTGACATTCTTGGATTTGCCCCCAACCAAGGTGGGGTCATCTACACCTACGGCTTGCAGGATAACCCCAACACCCCGCTGCGTTTACTGCGGACCAGCAACCTCACGGGTACCCTGACCCACGAACTCATCCCGCTTCTCCCGGGCTATAACCAGCAGAATTGGGGAAATGCCGTGGTGATCGGCACCACGTTCACCCTTGTTGCTGACGCCACGATGTTGGATGCCAACGGGAAACAATCCGATTGGACCCAGTTCATCTGGGAAGCTGGCGCGGCCCAAGCCTATGATCTGAACAGTCAGGTACTGGGATACGATCCCATGGGCTACAACCGTGCCGTCTGGGGCGGTAGCCGGATCGCCGCTGATGGTCGGATCTTCAGCAGCGGACCGGATGCCGCGGCGAGCAACTCATACTCAAGCCGGATCAATGTCCTGACTCCCGCGGTCACCATCAATGCCTCGACCAACGTCGCCTCGGTGAATGAAAACGGCTCCGCAGTTACCGTCACTCTGACCCGGGACGACCGGGCCGTGGCCCTGGCCTATGCCCAGACCGTCCGCCTGATCGCCACCGGCGATGCCGTTTCCGGCATCGATTTCATCCAGTCCGGCGCGACCATCACCGGCAATGAGTGGATCGCCACAATCCCTGCCGGCGCGGTCAGCACCACGCTGACCATCAACCCGCTCCCCAACTCCAGTTCGTATTTCAACGCTACGCTGACCCTCACCCCCAGCACGCCGACTACCGCTCCCGACCGCAGTCTGACGGGCAAGGCCTTTAAGAACGGCACCGCCGCCAACCTGGCCTTCATCAACACCGACATCCCGATTTCACCAACCCCCAAAATCACCCATGGCGGCACTGGTTCAGTGCTCGGGGCCGCCCCCACCACCATTACCGTGGACTTCGCCAAACCCGTCAGCGGATTCGTCTCCGGTGAATTGACTGCCAGCATCGGCACCTTGAGCGCGCTCAGCGGTTCGGGCCAGGTCTACACCGCCACCTGGACCCCGCCGGCCAACAGCGAAGGGACGGTCAGCTTTAATGTGGCCGCCAGGGTCGCCAATGCCATTTCCGATAGTTTCCTTAACGTCGCCGCGGTACCTCTGACTATCACCTTCGACGCCAAGGCCCCCGTGGCATCGAAGGTGGGTCTGAGCACCTGGTCTGATTCCGGCAGCTCCTCGTCGGATGGCATCACCTCCTCTTCCTACGTCCAGTTGACCGGCACCAGTTCGGAATCGGGCGTCCAGGTCGACCTGTTCATCAATGATGCGTTCCAGGGCTCCACCACGATCCCCCCCTCGGCGACGCCGCAGCCCGTGAACTACTGGTATGTTGATTTCTGGTCCCAGAACGGGATCGGTGAGGGTGTCTATAACGCTTACGCGAAACTGACGGACGCCGCCGGCAACCAGACCACCACTGCCACCTATTCCTTCACCGTCGATCGGACCCCGCCGGTGGTGACCACCACCGCCACCAGTGCCATTACCACCACCAAGCCCAGCACCACCTGGACCGGCAATACCGAATCAGGTGTCCAGATGTTCGCTGAAGTCAGGAAGAATGGCAGCGTCTTCAACACCTTTCCGGCCACCGTCAGCGGCACGACCTGGAGTGTCGACCTGCCCTTGAGTGCCGGGGTCTACCAGGTCGTCTTCGTCGCCGAGGATCTGGCGGGCAATACCGGAATCTCCCCGTCCTTCGGCCTGACCGTCGCCTCCTCCCAGATCACTGACTTCGTCACCCGGTTCTACCAACGGTGCCTGAACCGGACCCCGGACCAGGCAGGCCTGGATGATTGGGCCGGCCAGCTGGGCGCGGGCACCCGGACCGGAGCCAGCCTGGCCACCGGTTTCGTCCTCAGTCAGGAGTTCATCAACCGCAACCTGGATAACAGCACCTTCGTCGACACCTTGTACCAGGCGTTCTTCAATCGCGCCGCCGATCCCGGGGGCAAGCAGGGCTGGCTGGACCTGTTGAATGCCGGGGCCCCAAGAGAGGACATTCTGAATGGATTCCTGTTCGCCCAGGAATTCGCCACCCTCTGCAACACCTACGGCATCACCAATTACAGCACCGTGGATGCCCAGAAGAAGCAGATCCGGGATTTCGTCCGCCGCTTCTACCAGCAGACTCTGAATCGCGAACCCGATGCCAGTGGCGCCAGCGACTGGACCCAACAGTTGTTTGCCGGATCCCGCACCGGCGCAACCCTGGCCAACGGCTTCGTCGACAGCCTGGAGTTCAAGAACCGTGGCCTGAATGACGACCAGTTCTTGGCGGTGATGTACAAGGCCTTCTTCGACCGCACCGGTGATGCCGGGGGGGTGGCTAACTGGAAATCCCAACTGAGCGCCGGCAAGACCCGCCTGGAGGTCGTCTACGGCTTCACCCACGCCCAGGAATTCATCACGCTCTGCGCCAACTACGGGATCACCCCGTTCAGCGCCGGCGGCTGACATCGGTGAATTAGCTGATTGCGCGAAGGGCGCGGGCCATGGAATCCTAACCATGTCCCGCGCCCTTCCCGTTCCCACCGACCACGCGCTGGCCGTGCGCTCCATGTTCGGGCGCATCGCCGGCCGCTACGATCTGCTGAACCGGGTGTTGTCGGCCCGGCGGGACGTGGCCTGGCGGCGGCATGCCCTGGGCCTATGGCAGGGCCAACCGGCGGAGGTCCTGGATCTGGCCTGCGGCACCTTCGATCTGGCCCGGGAGGCGTTGGAACAGAAGAAGGCCCGGCGAGTCCACGGCTGCGATTTCTGCCAGCCGATGCTGGTGGCCGGGGCCAAGAAGCGCCAGGGCGTGCCGGTGAGCGCTGCGGTGGGGGATGCCCTGCACCTGCCCTATGCAGACAGTTCGTTCGATGGGGCGATGGTGGCCTACGGCTGGCGGAATTTCGGTGATCCGGCGGCCTCTGCCCGGGAATTGCTGCGTGTCCTGCGCCCGGGTGGTCAGGTGCTGATCCTGGAATTCTTCCAACCGGTGACTTGGTGGCCGAAAACCTTTTCCGCCACCTTCGGCCGGTTCGTGTTCCCCACCGTGGGCGGCGCCCTGGCGGGGGATGCGGCGGCCTACCGCTACCTCAATGACAGCATCAAGCGTTTCCTGTCCGTGACCGAGGCGGAAGCCACTCTGGCCGCCGCCGGCTTCACCGGAATCCGCCGGGCCACCTACTTCGGCGGGGTCAGCCATGCCCTCGCGGCGGCCAAACCATGTTGATCCTCCTCCTCCGAGTGATGTTCATCTTCCTGGCCATGGGGGCCGGGCACAATTCAGGGCATTACCTGTACCGGAACATCTTCGACGAAGGCATGCCCTGGTGGTTCGGGGCTGCCATGGGGTTCTCCGTCTCGATCACCCTGATTGCCGCCGAGCAGGGCTTCCGCCACCGCTTCAGCCGATCCCTGGTGGCCTTTCTCGTCGGCCTGGGGGGCGGCCTGCTGCTGTCCCTGATCGTCGTCACCGTGCTCCACGTGGTCGTCCAGGACCAGAATCTCGCCAACAACCTGGATGCCCCCCTGAGCCTGGTCACCACCTACTTGGTGCTGGTCACGGTGCTGCGCAACCTGGACCGCTGGCGCCTAGTCCTGCCCTTTGTCGAACTACGCAGCGAACATCATGAAGGCGGGGTCCTGGTCATCGACGGGGGGATGGTCACCGACGGTCGACTGCCGGGCCTACTCCAGGCGGGCTTCACCGCCCACCGGGTGATGCTTCATCGGTCCTGCCTGACCCGTTGGGAGAAGGAACTTACTGCCGGGGATGCCCAGATCGCCAAGCGCGCCCAGCGGGCCCTGGAGATCGTCGGCGAACTGCGATCCCTGACCCTGCCGGTGGTGGAAGTGGACGACAGCGAAATTCCCAACAGCGACGGTCCGTCAGACCTGCTGATTCGTCTCGCCCGCCTGGAGAATGCCCGGATTCTTACCAGCGATCGGGAATTGGTCCGCCGGGCCAATGCCGAGGGCGTTCCGGTGATCGATCTCCATGCCCTGACCCAACTGCTGGCCCCGGTGGTCCGGGTTGGTGAAAGCTTCCCGGTGCGGATCACCAAGCCGGGCGAAGCCAAAGGTCAGGGCGTTGGCCAATTGGACGACGGGACCCTGGTGGTGGTGTCCGGGGCCGTCGAGCGGATCGGTCAAGATGTGACGGTATCGGTGCTGCGAATCCACACGACGGCCAATGGCCGGGTGGTGTTCGCCGAACTGTCCTGATCTGGTCTGTACCATTGCCGATCGGGACTGCAGACACCAATAGACCAGAATCCCGGAGGGGCAAATCCCTCCCAGTGTGGGTCCTTGCCCCACGGGCCTCCCGCCCCAGGCTCGACCTATGCTCGACTGGCTGAGATTATTGCGCATTTCCGGCCTGGCGACCATCGTCAGTAATTCCATGGCGACCGTGCTATTGGGCTTCTTTGCCGGGGAATCCGTGCACTTTCAATGGTTGTTGGCCCGCCTGTGGCACAATGGCTGGGGCTGTCTGTGGGTCCCCTTCACCAGCTTCCTGCTGTATGCCGCCGGGATGGTCTGGAATGACCTGGTGGATGTGGACAAAGATCGTCGTGACCGGGCGGCCCGTCCCTTGGCCGCAGGGCGCATCGGCCTAGCTCCGGCCTATGTGACCGGCGTTCTCCTGGTGATCGGGGCGGTGCTGGCCTCTCTTAAGATCGACCACGGTTATTATGGCTTAATGGCCGCCGGCTTGGTCCTAAGCCTGATCCTGCTCTACAATTTGGTGGCCAAGGAAGTGCCCATTCTCGGCTCAGTGGTGATGGGGTTGACCCGGGCCAGCCACGCCTGCTTCGCCCTCTTGATCATCGGCCCCGACCATCTTCGAACCGCCCTGGTCGGGGGGCATGCCCCGGGCCTGCGCTCTTTCCTGGTGTATCCCATTGTCCTCGGACTTTATGTCTTCGGCCTGACCTTGGTGAGCGAGCTTGAGGACCATGCCCGCCGGGGGCGGCGGATCGAGCTGTTGGCGGGGGGCGCGTGCGTCGGCCTGGCCCTGCTCCTCGCCTTATCCCGGCTGGCAGATGCCCCGTGGCTGGCCAGCCAGCTCAATGGCGGTCTGCCCAGCAAGGCCGGGGCGATCCTGGGCTTGGGCGTCGCCCTGGGGGCAGCAGGCTGGGCAGGCTGGCGCTTCTTCCGCCCCTGGTGGCAGGCGGTGCGCCTCAGCCGCTGTGCAGCCGTGCCCCCTGTGGTCCTGGCCGGCCTGGGGGGCCTGATCCTCCTGGATGTGGTGTTCGCCACCGCCGCCCATCCCCTGGCGGGCCTGTTGGTCCTGGGCCTGTTCCCGGTGTTCCTGGGCCTGAGCCGCCTGGCCCGGATGGACTGAGCGGCATGGCGGTCCCCACTCCCATTCCTGCCACCATCGGGGCCTACCGGATCCTCGGCAAACTAGGGTCCGGAGGGATGGCCACGGTCTACAAGGCCATCCAGGAACCCCTGGGCCGGACGGTGGCAATCAAGGTCGTCGCCGCCCATCTGACCCACGACCAACCCTTCAAGGACCGGTTCCTCCACGAAGCCCGGATCATGGCCTCCTTGGCCAATCCCTACGTGGTGACGTGTTACGATGCCGGGATCGCCGACGGCCATCTGTTCATGGCCTTGGAATTGATGACCGGAGGAGACCTACTGGAATTGATGACCCGCCGGGGCGGATTCCTGCCTGAGTCCCTGGCCCTCAGCCTGATCCGGGACGCCCTCCTGGGCCTGGAGGCCTTCGAGGCCGCCCGGTTGCTCCACCGGGACCTGAAGCCAGCGAACATCTTCCTCACCGATCTAGGCAAGGCCAAGCTGGCGGATCTGGGTCTGGTCCGGGTCCAGGGGTCCGACCGGATGACCATGGCGGGAATGGTCATGGGCACACCCGCCTACATCAGCCCGGAACAGGCCCGGGGGGATGACGATCTGGACGTCCGCAGCGACCTGTTCAGCCTGGGAGCCACCTGGTTCCACCTGGTCACCGGCACCGTGGCCTATTCTAGTGATTCGCCCATGGGGACGCTGATGAAGGTGCTGAATGATCCGGTGCCGGATGTCCGTTCCCGCAAGCCGGAGATCGGCGAGGGCACCGCCACGGCGATCCTCAAGCTGATGGACAAGGATCGGACCCGCCGGCCCACCTCGGCCCGGGCCGCCCGGGATCTGGTGGAGGGCCTGATGGCCCAGGGACCATCCACCATCCCGCGGATCCGCACCCCCTTGGCGACCGGGGCGATCGTTCCGATCCGGGTGCCCACCATCCCCACATTCGTCCGCCAGCCGACCCCCCCGCCCCCTTCGGTGGTCACACCGGCCGCCCCCAGCGACCCCCAGAGTGGTCCTACGCAAACCCCCTCGTCGGCGACGGGCACCGTGGTCCGCAATCCATTGGTCACCGCCCAGACCGGGCGGATCTCGGTGGCCCAGCTGTCCCAGCTCACCAAGCGCATCCAAATCGATCGCGCAGGCTTGAAGGCCGCCCTGGCTTTGGCTCCTGGGGCCTCTTTCCCCCGGGACCTGTTGGATCAACTGGTCGCCGCCGCAGGGATCACCTACGGCCTGATCGAAGCCAACCTGGCCGCCGCGGGCAAGCCGGCGCCCCTGCCCCGGAGGATCATCCTGGCCGCTGGGGATCCGCCGACCCCGGATAGCACCGGACGCTCCGTCATGGGAGAGGTCCTCCCCGCCCTGCCGGATGCGGTGACCATCCGCGTAACTGAGGACGGGATGACTGCAAACGCCCTGTACCGGGGTCGGCAGCCACCCACCCGGTTCGAGGTGGAGCACGCCCTGGAAGCCGCCGGAGTCCTCCACGGCCGGGATGAAAAGGTCCTCATGCGCTTCACCGGCGCGGGGCAAGCACCCCCGGTGGGGGGCAAGCTGACCGTGGCCCGGGGCACCTCGCCCATCCTGGCCCATCCGGCGGGCTTCCGCCTGCCGGTCGCCACTAGCGAAGATAGCGTACCGGGCGTGCCTGGACTCTCCCTGGTGAAGGCCGGCGCCATTCTGGCCATGTGGCAAGACGGAATTCCAGGAACTCCCGGCGTGGATGTCTTTGGCCGTAAACTGCTGGTTGCCGACGTCGAAGACCGGGACCCGGATCTGATGGCCGGCGAAGGCACCGAACCCTCCCGCAATCGGGACGGTGATCTGGTCCTCCGGGCAACCCGGGACGGCGTCGTGCAGCAACAGCCCGACGGCGTGGTGCGGGTGGTGGGCATCATGGAGATCCCTGGTGATCTGGCCCCGGATGCGCCTCCCATTGCCACCGACGACCTGGTGGTGGTCCGAGGCTCGGTGCGCAAGGGCGCCCAGATCACCTCCACCAGCGATGTGGTGATTCTCGGTGATCTGGAAGATGCAAAAATCACGTCCGGGGGTCATCTGGAGGTCTCCGGGGGCATCGGCGCCGGGGGGGATCTCCAGGTGGCCGGCACCGTGCTGGCCGCCACCGCCGCCGATCGGCGGATCCTCGCCGGCAACATCCGGATCACCGGTGAACTGCGGGGCTGCACCCTGGTGGCCACCGGCGACATCACCGCCGAACGGGTGGTCGGCGGCAGCCTGACCGCCGGAGGGGACATCCAGGTGGGTTCCGTGGGCGAAAGCAGCGGGATTCCCACCACCTTGTGGGCCGGCCACTGTGATTCCCAGGCGGAAATCGCCGGCGTGGTGGAATTGCAGGAAAAAAGCCACCTGGCCACCCGGGAAAAAATACTCGCCCGGGGCCAGCACCTGGCCACCGCCCAGCAGGAAAGCGAAGGCCGCCAGGTCCGCCTCAGCCAATCGAAAATGGTGGACCCCAACGCCCTGGCGGAATCCCAAGCAAAGATCAGCGAACTGGAACGGGAACGCCTGGAACTGGATCGGGCCCGGGAACGGGAACGACAGGAACTGCTGAAGGTGCGACAACGTCGGCAGCAGGCAGAGGCCCAAAGCGATGGTGCCCGGATCAAGATCGGGCAGGTGGCCTATGACGGGGCGGTGCTCCGGGTCGCCAACAAGGACCCGGTGATCCTCACCGAACCCCGGTTGCGTTTTTCAGTGTGATCATCCCTGGGTCGGTGGGTCGTTCCAGCGCAGTCGGCTGATAAGCACCAGGGCCGGCACGCCCGCCAGGGCGCAAACGATGAAATACACCGTCCAGGACATCCCGGCGTGGACCTTCACCCAACCGCCGCCCGCAGCGAGGACATCCCGCCCTAGGGCCATCAGACTGGACAGCAGGGCGTACTGGGTGGCGGCGTGGGCCGGGGAGCACCGGCTGCCGAAATAGGCCACCAGGGCGGCGGTGCCCAGGCCATAGCCCAAGTTCTCGATGGTCATCACCGCCATCAGCATCGAGAGTCCGCCGCCCCAGGCGGCCAGGGCGGCATATCCGAAATTCGCCGCCGCCTGGACCAAGCCGAACACCAACAGGCCACGGACAATCCCCAGGCGGGGCAGCAACGTCCCGCCGGCGACCACCCCCAGAATCGTGGCCACAATGCCCCAGGAATTCTGGACCCAGCCGATTTCGGCCAGGGTGAAGCCCTGGTCCTTCAGCAGGAACGGCGTGGACAAACTGAACGCCAGAAAATCACCAAATTTATAGAACACGGCGATGCCGACCAACAGGACGAATCCGACGGCCCCCTGGCGCACCCACAAGTCCGCCAGGGGCTCCACCACCGCCCCCCGCCAAGTCGCCGGGGCCGGCACCTGCCGGGGCTGCTCCCCCATCAATGCCGCCGCCAGCAATCCCACCCCCTGGGCCACCGCCATCAGCAGGTAGACCTGGGGCCAGCCCAGGTGGTCCGCCAGGGTGAAGCCCAGCCCGCCGGTGGTGATCAAAGCCAGCCGGTAACCCATGACCCCGGCGGCGGCCCCGGCGCCCTGGCGCTCGGCGGGCAGATTCTCGATCCGCCAAGCATCGATGGCCACATCCTGGGTCGCGCTGAATACCGCGATCAACAGGGCGTTGATCACCAGTAGGGTCATCCCGTCCGGGGGCTTGTGCCAAGCCATGGCCGCCGTCCCCAAGGTCAAGCCGATGACGCAGGCCAGGATCCAGCCCCGACGCCGCCCACCCGGGGGCGCCCAGCGATCCACCAGGGGCGCCCACAGGACCTTAAACGTCCACGGCGCCGCCACCAACCCCGCCGCCCCCAGGGCCTCCAGGGACAGGCCGGCGGTGGTCAGCCAGGCCTGGAGGCACTTGCCCACCAGCAGCAGGGGCAGACCCGAGGAGAATCCAGCCAGAAGCAGCGCCACATAGGAAACCGGCATGGCGCGGGATCCTGGCCGGCGTGCCGACGGCGGAACCACCGATCCGGCCTGCCGATTCACTCCTCGGCGCGGGCCTTCCACCTGCCGGCGAGGAACAGCATCAGGGCGATGGTCGCCGCCCCGGCCAGCAGATGCAGCACACAGGCCCCCGACAGCTGCCCCGGCAGGTTCTCGGCCAGTTGGACCAGGTCGTTGTCCACGCCCCGCTTGCCCTGGAGATAAAACTCCCGGATTTCCGCGTCGTACAGCACCGCCCAGGCCAGGTAGATACTCTGAATCCAGATCCCCCACCCCAGGATGCTGTACAGCCAAGCCTCCCCTTGCTGGACCACGGCCATCCCCGTCGCCGCCCGGAACAGGAAGATTCCAGCGAAGATCAATTCCCCCAGATGGCCCGCCACGACAAAGAACGGCTCGTTGAGACCCGTAAAGGTCAGCAGGGCCTGGAGCCCCAAGAGGCCCCAGGCCCAGGGCCACCACCGTCGGTCCCGGAACTGGATCAGGATACCCACCCACACCAGGCCCCAGACGGCGATCAGGAAGGGCGATTGCCCACAGATCGTGGTGAAACCGCCCCCGTACTGGAAATCGAAACGGGGCATGGAGGGACGCCCCACCAGCCAACCGGCGGCGGCGTGGCCCGTTTCGTGGACCAGGGTTTTCAGGATCGACAACACCATTCCGGGAAAACCGCCGAACAGAAACAGGATCAGGGCGATAACTCCACCCACCCCCAGATGGAGCCAGTCCTGGGGGTCCATCCTCCAGGCGACGGCGGAGGCGGTCGGACCCGGCAGATCCGGATCACCGCCACATTGGGCACAGACGAAACGATCGCCTTGCTTGCGGACTTCTCCGTGCTGACAGCTGCCTGACATGTTACTGACCCCCAGGATTCCGCCGTTAATGGACTTCATCACTTGCGGGGGAATCCCGCAAGCACTTGGCGGATCCTCGGAAAAAAATCGGTGTCGTGTGGCGCGATTCCCCAGGCGCTCGCGCCAGATTGAGGGTATACTCCGTGCGTATGCAACCGCCCCTCGCCTGGAT
>CANIXE010000033.1 GCA_947470885.1 Planctomycetota bacterium | reverse complement strand
GCACAACCGATGCCGAGCTGGCGCTCGGCGCTCCCAGTGCGTCCACCGTGGTTCGGAAGGTGTTTGAACAAGGCGTTTCGCAGCTAAATTCGCAATTCTCCACCTTCACGGGGAACCCATGGTCGGCCGAAGCCTCTGGGATTCCCAATCCTGGGGCTGCTTGAGACGCAGAATCAGGAAATAACGGTGTTCCGGGCCGACGAACTGCCGGCGAATTTTACCAGGAGCAGGCGGTTGCGCCGGCCAGCCTGGTACTGGTACTCGATCACGTCCATGATTTTGCGCATCAGAGACACGCCCAGGCCTCCGCTGCGGCCTGAATTGACGTGGTTGACGATGTCCACCTCATCGCTTTCGTTGGGATCGTAGGACAACCCCTGGTCGGTGATCATGATCCGGAATTCTTCGGTGGTCACGGTCAAGGCGATGTGGATGGTGGTGGCAGCCTGGTCCGCATTCCCCCCGTAGCCGTGTTCGATGATGTTGCTCACCGCCTCATCGGCGACGATCATGAGCCGATTCAGGTAGCGGTCTGGGAAACGACCCCGGTGAAGGGCCTGGGCCACCAGGTCACGGACCTGGGGCAGTTGCTGCAATTCACTGGTGATGACCAGCTCGGCGTGATGAACGTCCATGGTCAGATCCGGCGCACGGTGAGGAGGGTGAGGTCGTCGGACTGGTCCGCCTCACCCCGATGCTGGGCGATCTCGTTCACCAGACCATCGATCAATCCCTGGACGGAACCGCCCGCATACTTGGGCACCAAGGCGTTGAATTTGTCATCGCCGAATTCCTCGTTGGCGGCATTCATCGCCTCCGGGAAACCGTCCGTGTAAAGGACGATGGCATCCCCGGAATTGAGCACGGTCTGGTGGGTTTCGATGGTCCGGTCGAAAATCGGACCTTCGTTGAACCCCAGGGCAATGCCCTTGCCCGAGGCCAGCTCGAAGGACTTGCCCGCAGACCGGTAGATGATCATCGGGTTGTGCCCGGCGGAGGCATAGGTCAGCGCCCCGGTCCGGGTGTCGAGGACCGCGTAGAAGGCCGTGACGAACATGCCCCGCTTGATCTGCCGGGCGATCAGTTTGTTCGTTTCCTTCAGAGTATCGGCGGCCCGGGTGACGTGCTTGGTGGCCATCAGGCGGATGATCGTCCGGGTGACCGCCATCACCATCGAACCGGGAATGCCCTTGCCGGACACGTCGGCGATGATGAAGCCCCACTGACCATCCCCCAAGTCGATGAAGTCGAAGTAGTCGCCGGACACCGCCCGGGCACCCTGATAGAAACTGGCACATTCGTAACCGGCGATCTGGGGAGAATTCGCCGGCAACAGCTGACGCTGGACCTCCCGGGCGATGGACAGCTCGTACTCGGCCTTCTCCTGTTCCACCAGGGCCGATTGGGCCGCATTCAAGTTGGAGGTCATCCGGTTGAATTCTTCCGCCAAAACACCGATCTCGTCCTGGGAATGGGCCACCGTGACGTGATCCAGCTTGCCCTCGGCGACGATGTGCATGTCCTTGACCAGCAGGTCCAGGGGCCGGGTGATGGTCTGGGCCAGCCAGTTGGCGACCCCGATCACCAGGGCGATGGAGATCAGCACCCCGAGGGTGATCGCCAGGTACAGGTGGGCCCGGGCGGAATCGACGCTGCTGGCGTTGATATCGACCCGAATGTGGGGGATCAGGGCAAAGTTGTTGGGCTCCAGGCCCAGACCGCCGAAACGGGTGGGGTCCAGGCGAACCTTGAACCGGTAGACCGGAATGTCGCCTTCCGGCTCCCGGCGGATCAGGGACGAAACCTCCATACCATCGGGAATGGTGATCGTCGAGCCAGCCTTGGGCAGGAATAGGGTTTCATATTTGCCGGTGATCGGCGCTCCGGCATTCTCGTCTTCACCAACACCCTTGTTGGACAATTCCTGGATCCGATCCGGACAGGACAATTTGATCGCCAGGATGTCACTGACCGCGATGGTGGAATCCTTCTCCCAGGATTTGCTTTCTTCGAAGTAGTGATTGAGGTTCGCCTGGATCTTCAACCGCAGGGCCTCGGGTATCGAGCGGCGTTTGCTACCCATAGTGCCGCCGTAGGCCTCTTCGGCCTGGAGGAACTGATCCGCCGTGGCCGAAGCCACCGCCGCCGCCACCCGGGCCAACTCGATGCCGTCATGCTGTTTTTGCGAGAACAGGTATTTGTCGGCTTTGGATGCCATGATCCAGCCCAAGAGCACCATCGCCACGACGGTGACCCCGGAGAGGACGATCATGAACTTGGCTCGAAGCTTCAGGCCGTTGCCTGCCGGCATGGGCTGCTGGCCCCGGCCGTGGCGACGTCCCCCTTCACTGGCGATGGCGGCGGCACCACCCCGGGGCGTACCGCCCTCGATGATGATTGGCGCCAGGCGACTGGAGCTGCGACCGGTCAGGGGTCGGCTACCGAGGGCCGGAGTGCCCTTGATGGCCTGGGCCGTCGCGGTCGCCGCCTTGCTGAGGCTCTGGGTCTTGGTGCCGGTCCGCTGGGGACCGCTGCTGGGACGGCGTGGGATTGTCATGGCGACCGTTAGGAAGGAATTCAGCGCTCAGCGCAGGACAGCGGCGGCCAGTCCGCCGGCAAGGAGACCGGCGGCCAGATCATCTGCCATGATCCCCCAACCCCCGGGAAGGGATTCCAGAAGACTGAGGGGCCAAGGTTTGGCGATGTCGAACAGGCGGAACACAAGGACGCTGAGCGTGGTTGCCAGCAGGGGGGATGCAACGGCCACCGGACCTGGTATCAGCAAGACCGCCACCCACACCCCGGCGACCTCGTCGATGACCACTTCCGGGGGGTCTTCGATGCCAACCCGACGGGCATAGATCCCTGAGGCCCAGACCCCCCCCACCGTCGCAGTGGCGGCGACCAGGGGTAGCAGCCAGTAACAAGCAGACGGCAGGAACGTCAAAAAAGCCAGGGCAACAACCCCAGCGGCAATGGATCCCCAAGTGCCGGGGGCAGGACGCAGATGACCGGTGCCGCCAAACGTGGCGATCAAGGCCGGCGGCCAGCCGGCCGGGACGTCAGGCATCGACGTCAAGTTCGCCAAACCGGCCGGTAACCAGCTCGGCGATGGCGGCCACCGCGGCCTTGGCATCCCCGCCGGTGGCTTCAATCACCAAATCACTGCCGCATTCCGCAGCAAGCATGAGCAATTCGAGGACGCTCTTCGCATCCACCACCTGACCATCCTTGGTGATCTGGATCTCACTGGAAAACCGGCTGGCGGTGGTGGCGATCTGGGTCGATGGACGGGCGTGGAGCCCCATCTTGTTGGTCAGGGTGACGGTGGTCTCGGCGTGCGCCATGATGAGTAGGTTAGGAGGACCGGTCTGGATTGCAAATCAGGCACGGTGCAGCCGGATGCGCGTGTCTTCCGGAGTAAAGACAGGGGCCAAGCATGAGTTGGGCGTGCAGACCAAAACCTGGGCCGCAAGTTCCCGGCGGCCGTCCAGGCAGGGCCAGGCCCGGGGGGTGCTGGCGGGGATCACCAGGGTGGCCCCATCGCCGTGGCGCCGGGCGGCAGCCAGCAGGGCCTGGGTGGCCGGTTGTCCAGGATCGCCACAGACCACCGCCGTCCGGTGGTCCCGCCACCGGGCCGCGGCCAACAACGTGGCGCAGGCCGTGGGATGCTCCCCCGCCAGGGCCGCCTGAACGCCCAGGACACCCTCCAGGCGCTGGTGCCATTCCGGGGATCCGGTGAGGGCGGCCAACCGGCCAAAGGCCACCGCCAAGGCGTTGATCCCCGCCGGCTGGGCATGGTCCGTCTGTTCCCGACCCCGACGAATCAGGTCATCCCGACCCGCTGGCGTAGCAAAATAGCCCCCATCCCCCGCATCAAGCCGGGCGATGGCCTCCCGGCAGACCGCCTCTGCCCGGTCCACCAGGGCGGGATCCCCCAGGGCCTCGAAGGCGGCCAACAAACCGCAGGCCAGGCTGCCGTAGTCGGTGATGTAGGCCGGACGATCCGCCAGGCGCAGCAGCCCCGCGGGGGTGTGCCGGCTGGCCAGGACCGCCGCCAATTCCGTGCAGGCGGCGGTGAATCGGGCTTCCCCCGTGTGCCGGGCGAGAACGGCGAAGGCCTCCAGGGCCAGTCCGTTCTGGTCGGTCAACACCTTGTCGTCCCGGCCCGGCCGGGGCCGGGTGCGCCGGAGCTCCCGCAGGATGGTGTGGTGGACTTCCCAGGTCAGGCGGTCGGCATCCGCCACGGAACCCCGCCCCCGGGGATGGGGGATGTGACTGAGGACCGGATCCACGTGACCGTGGGGACCGACCTCGGGTTCCCCCGGGGCCAAGTCCCAGGCCTCGGCTAGACGCCGGCCTTCAACATCCCCCAGGACGTCCATGAGGTGCTGGGGGCTCCAGGCGTAGAACGATCCTTCACCACCCGGATCGTCGGCGTCCTCGGCGGCGGCGTAGCCGACAAAGGCCCCGGCGTCCGTAACCCGCAGATCCCGCAGGAGGTAGTCGCCGATGGCGCACGCGGTGCGGGTGAAATCGGGCCGACCCAAGACAGTGCCCGCCGTGGCATAGGCCACCGCCAGTTGGGCATTGTCGTAGAGCATCTTCTCAAAGTGGGGCAGGCGCCAGGCCCGGTCCACGGAATAACGGTGAAAACCACCGCCAACCCGATCGTGGATCCCCGCATCCTGCATCGCCGTCAACACCTGGGCGGCCCGTTCCCGGAACGCCGGGCGGGGATCGGTGATCAACAGATTCAGCAGCTGGCTCGGCGGAAACTTGGGTGCCCGCTGGCCCCCGGCCCAGCCCGGATGCTCAGGATCCCAGCCCCGGTCCAGGGCGGCGACCAGGACCTCATCCAGATCCGCCGGCCAATCCCCCGCCGCACCCGCCTTATCCTCCAGATGACGGGTGATCCCGACGGCGGCGTTGGCGATCTTCGGCCGGTCGGTGCGCCACAGGTTGTCCAGGTGGGCGCAGAGCATCCGCCAGCGCTCCCGGGGAAAATACGTCCCGGCGTAGAACGGCCGGCCCTCGTGATCACAAAACGCATTCAGCGGCCAGCCGCCGTGGCCGGTCAAGGCCTGAACCGCGTCCATGTAGATCGCATCCACCTCGGGATGTTCCTCCCGGTCCACCTTGATGCACACGAACTGCTGGTTCATCTGCTCCGCCGTGGCCGGGTCTTCGAAGCTTTCGTGGGCCATGACGTGGCACCAATGACAGGTGGAATAGCCAATGGACACCAGCACCGGCACATCCCGCCGCCGGGCCTCGGCAAACGCCGCGCTGGACCAGGGCACCCAGGCCACGGGATTATCCGCGTGCTGACGCAGGTACGGGGACGAACAACGGGCAAGGGTGTTTTCCGGCATACTCATGGGTGGACGACCTTCCGGACTTCCGCCGCCCAGTCCAACCCCAGGCTCAGCCACCATGACGATCCCCTTACCCGTTGTGATTATCGGTGCCGGCCTGACGGGCCTGGTCTGTGCCCGCGCCCTCCAGGATGCCGGACGCCCGGTGGTGGTCCTCGACAAGGGCCGTTCTCCGGGAGGCCGCCTGGCCACCCGCTGGCTGGGCCAACCCAGCCGCCGCTGCGATACCGGGGCCCAGTTCTTTTCCGTGCGGGATGCGGCCTTCGCCCAGCTGGTCCAACGCTGGACGCCGACGGTGGTGCCCTGGTGCCACGGCTTCCCGGTGATCCGGCCCGACGCCATCCTGCCCCCGGACGGGCATCCCCGCTGGCACGCCCCCGAGGGCATGTCCGCCCTGGCGAAGCACCTGGCCCAGGGCCTGGACCTCCGCTGCGAGCGCACGGTGACTGGCCTGGCGCCGGATCCCGCCGGTTGGCGGCTGACCGTGGAACCCGGGGATCTGGTGCGTGCAGGGACCCCAGCCACCGGCCCGGCGGAGACTCTGCTGGCCAGCGCCGTGATCCTCACCGCCCCCGTGCCCCAAGTCCCCATGTGGTTCGCCCGCTGGGACCTGGACATCCCCCCCGCCCTGGCGGAGGACCTGGCAAAATCCCATTTTGACCCCTGCCTGTGCGCCCTGCTGGACTGGCCCACCGCAGACCGCCCGGTACTGCCTCCCCCCGGCGCCGCCCGGGTGGAGGACCCCGCGAGCCCCGTGGGCTGGCTGTCCAGCCAGGCGGCCAAGGGCCTGCACACCCCCGGGGACGCCCTGGTGGTCCACGCCCGGGGGGACTGGAGCGCCCTCCATCAGAAAGAAGACGACGCCACCGTACTGGCGGCCCTGATCCCCGCCGCCAAAGCCTTAGTGGAGCGCCTAGGCGGCCGCTGGCCCGGCGCCCCCGCCGAAGCCACGGTGAAACGCTGGAAATACAGTTTGGCGGTGCGCAGTCCCAAACCCCGCTGCCGGATCCTGAACCTGCCCGCGACCCTGGTGATCGCCGGCGATGGTTACGGTGAGGCAGGTCGCGTAGAAGGCGCAGTGCTGTCCGGCCTGGCGGCGGCCCAGGCGGTGTGACGTAAACCGACGCAGAACAGCGGTCAACTCACTGGGAGCGCCGAGCGCCAGCTCGGCTTCGGGACGATTCCCTCTGTGGAATCAACGTCAGTCGTCTATGTTCCCACAACCGATGCCGAGCTGGCGCTCGGCGCTCCGGCGAGAGGCACTCCGACTTCAGAGCTGTTTCCGGCGGATTACGCTGATGGTGATCCCGACCAGTAGTGCGATCCAAAGGGCGCCGTACACCAAACGGATCGCCAAATCATCCCAGGGCAGGGGCAAAGCGTAGGCCGCTTGATTGCGGTAGGTGAACATCCCCAGGTTGGGCACCAGGCTGGCCAGGGACCCGGCGATGACCTGCTGGGCCCCTTTAAGGTGGTGCAGCAGGGGAGGCAGACCGGCCACCGCATGGCCCAGGGCATAGGTCGCCAGGCCCAGCGCAGCGGCCAACAGGGGACTGGTGAGCGCCGTCCAGCACAACGACACCGCCGCCATCACCAGCACTTCCACGGTGGTCATCAGTCCGGCGAGGACCAACCAGCGATGCACGTCGGCGCCGGTGGCCCACAGGTAGATGAGGCCGATAATCAGCATTGCCCCCTGGCCCGCGGCCAGGCCGGCGGCCAGGCCCAGGAACTTGCCGACGACGAACTGCCAGCGTTCCACTGGCCGGGACAGCACGGTGTACAGGGTCTTGTTCTGGATCTCGGTCTGGACCAAGGCGGTGCCGGTGGCCACCGCCACCAGAACGCCCACCACGCTTTGCAGGGACAGCACCAGGTCGGTGGTGACAATATTGCCGTCGGTGGAGCTGACCCAGCCAACAATCCGGCTGGCCAGGGTGCCCGCGGCAAACAGCCCCAGGAGGCCCAGGAACGCCCGGGAGCGGACGGCCTCGCGAAAGGTGGCCCCGGCGATAATAGTGACGGTGCTCACGCTTCGGCCCTTTCTTCATTGGCTTCGTTCGCATCCGCCAGGCGCTTGCCGGCCCCGTGGACCGAACGGATCCGGTTCACGAAATAATCCTCCAACGCAACCCGCTGACGTTCCAGGCGCAGAACTTGGGCCCCGGCGGGCAGGGCGGCCAGACGGGCGGCCCGCTCGGCCTCGGGGAAGACGCTCCGCCAGGTGCCATCACCCACCGCGGTGACCTCCGCCGGAGCGGGGCCGCTGCCGATCAGGGCCAACGGAGCCTGGCCCATGAGGTCGGCGAGCTTGCCCTGTTCCAGGACCACGCCGTGATCGATGACCCCGTAGTGATCGCAGAGGTCCTCGACATCGGCAAGGATGTGACTGCTGAAGAACAGGGTCGCGCCCCGCTGGCGCTCCAGGGCCATGACTTCCTTGAAACGCGCCCGCCACAGGGGATCCAGACCCGAGAACGGCTCATCCAGCACCAACAGATCCGGCTTATGAAAGATGGCCTGGGCCAGGCCGAAGCGCTGGCGCATGCCCTTGGAGAACGAGCGGAGCTGACGTTTGCGCAGATCTCCCAGATCCAGCAACTGGTACACCCGGTCGCAGGCGGCGGGCAGCTCCGCCGGGGTCATCCCCGACAGTCGACCCAAATAGGCCAGGTATTCGCCCACATCCAGATTGTCGTAGAAATAGGGCTGTTCCGGCAAAAAGCCCAGACGGGTCCGCAGGTTCACCTTGCCGATCAGCTTGCCAAACAGACGGATGTCGCCGCTGTGGCCGTGCAACAAGCCCATCAGCAATTTGATGCTGGTGCTCTTGCCCGCGCCGTTGGCCCCCAGGAAGCCATAGGCGCAGCCGGCCGGCACGGTCAAGTCCACCTGCTTCAAAGCCCGGATCTTCTGCAGCCAATCGCCCCGGTAGGCGAACGAGACGTTGGTGAATTCGACGGTATTCATGGGGTGACAGTCGCTTTGGGGGCGGTCAGGCGCAGGACCAGGAAATAGAGAACGCAGAGCACAGCGACCGCGAGGACGATGAGTAGGGTCTCACCTTTCACCGCCTTGATGAAGGCATCCGGGTCATTCAACGCGTCGGGATGGGCCTGGCCCACCCGCTGACCGAACCAGGCCAGGATGGCGCACCAGATCGCCGAACCGATAATCGTGACCACGCTGAACACCCCGAAGCCCATCCGCACCAGACCGGCGGGGATGCTGATCAGATGGCGGATAACCGGCAGCAGGCGGGCGAAGAAGATGCCGCCGGCCTCGTAGCGCTTCAACCAGACCTCCGCCCGGTCCAGTTTTTCCTGGGGCACAAAGATGTACCGGCCGAAACGGGCGATAAACGGTCGGCCGATCCACCGGGCCAGCCAGTAGGTGATCGCCGCCCCCAAGTAGCTGCCCAGGGTGCCGGCGATGACCACTCCAGGGACGCTCATCGTCGCCCCGGGCTGGGTCGCCAAGTAGGCCGCTGGGGGCACCACCAGCTCACTGGGCACCGGAAAAATCGAGGACTCCATGGCCATCAGGGCCACCACCCCGGGATAGCCCCAGTCCTTCACCCACCCGAACCAGATAACAATGAGTTCATGGAGCATGGGGCGGGATGATGGTGGGAATGTCGGGGTGGGAAGCCGGGATCCCCGCCCTTGAGCCAACCGGGACTGCGCCCGAGGATCCCGCCATGCGATCCCTGGGGCTGCTGGTGTTGTGCTCGCTATCGCTATTGGCCGGCTGCCAGCGGGTCCAGGTGGTCGCCGTGGACCGTTCCAGCGGCGTGGCGGTGGTGAACGCCCGGGCGGTGGTCCCGGGGGAACCCGCCCGGGAATTGGACCAGGCGGACAGCCAGGGACGGTTGTCGTTTGCGGCGCCCGCCAAGGGCACGGTGGCCCTCCAGGCCCAAGGCTTCCTGCTGGTCAGCCATCCCGCCGACTGGTGGCTGGCCCAGCCCCAGCCGGTGGAGATCCAGATGGAACCGGTGTGGCTGGCGGAGTTCCAGCGTAAAGGCACGGGGAAACCCAGTCAGATCATCGAGCGGAAACCCTGTCCGTGCCACCGGAGCAAATGAGCCCGGACGGCGAACGGCCGCCGTTTCCGCCGCCGGAGCAACCCTTGCTGCCCTGGCTGGCCCTGCCCCTGGTGGCGGGGGCCGCCGGGCTGGCCCGGCCCGACTGGGCCTGGATCGCCATCCCAGCCCTGCTGCTGGCCTGGGCGGTGGCCCAACGCTTCCCCGCCGCGTGCCGAGCCGCCGTGGCCCTGGCCGCCCTGGGCGTGGGCGGGCTGATGCATCCCGAGCCACCGACCCTGGTCCCAGAGGGCCGCCTGCTGGAAACCCGGGGTACGGTGAACACCGTCCTCTGGGGCGGCCAGCGTCAGGCGTTCATCCTCCACGATGGGGATCAGCGCCGGCTGTTCGTCCGTGCCCCGAGCGCCCCAACGGTGAAGGCCGGGGATGAGTTGGTCGTGCGGGGCGTGTGGACCCGGGACGAGCGGGGGGAAGCCCTGAATGCCGTGTCCTTCGACCTGACCGCCCCCCGGGAAGCCGGCGCCCGGGGCTGGGCCTGGCGGGTTATAGATCGCTTGGCCGACCATCAGGAACTCGCCGGCAGCCTCCTGCTGGGTCGGGGCAGTCCGCCGGAAAAGCCCCTGTTCAAGGCCACCGGCCTGATCCACATCCTCGCCGTCAGCGGCGTGCATCTGGCCATCGCCGCCGGGATGACCATCTGGCTGCTGCGCCTCTTCAGTGTGTCCTGGGCGGTGCGTTTGGCGGTGCTGGGGGGGCTGGTTATCGGCTATACCTGGCTGACCGGGGCCAGCCCGGCCACCGTCCGGGCCCTGGCCATGACCCTGGCGGTGATCGCCTACGACGCCCTGGCCCGGGAGCCCCATTCCCTGGGGGCGGTATCCTTGGCGGCGTTGGTCCTGGTGCTGCTGGTGCCGGGGATGGCCACCGACCTGGGCTTCCAACTCAGCCTCGCCGCAGTCCTGGGCATCGTCACCCTGGGCCGGGATCTGGTGCGCTGGCGGGAAGAGGTAGCTCCACTGCAGCCCTGGCCCCTGGACCGGCCCAGCTGGCGGGCTGTGCTCTTCGCCCTCCGATCAACCTGGGATGGTCTGGCCTTGGGCCTCGCCGCGACCCTGGCCACCGCGCCCCTCCTAGCCGCCCACATCGGTGCCGTGGCCCCGTGGTCGGCCTTGACCACGCTGTTGGCCGCGCCGCCCTCCACCGCCGCCTTGTGGCTGGGCCTGCCCCTGCTGACCCTGGGAGGTCTGTGGCCCAACGGCCCCTGGGCGGGGTTATACGCCGGCCTGGAATATTGCCTGGCGGCCCTGGTCTGGGCGGTGGAATGCGCCCTGCTCCTGCCCGGCCGCCAGGTCGTGACCGCCGCCCCCGCCCTGGTGTCCCTGGCCTGGCCCCTGGTGTTCATTCCCGGAGGGATGACTGGCAAGACGCTGCTGTGCCGATTGGGCCTGGCCGCTGCACTGATCGGGATTTGGGCCTGGTGGTGAGCGTTGCCTGCCCGGCAACCTTCGGATGCTTCCTCGCCCAATACTGAGCCTGCCCAATACCGAGCCGCCCCATGTCCGAGCCCCGCCCCTACGAACCCGCCACCCTCGAAACCGCCTGGCAGGCCCGCTGGGATGCTGGCGGCAGCCACGAGGTCCGGGACGACCTTCCCCGGGACAAGTGCTACTACGTCCTGGAGATGTTCCCGTACCCCAGCGGCAAGCTGCACATGGGGCACGTGCGCAACTACACCATCGGCGACGCGGTGGCCCGCTATAAACGGATGCGCGGCTTCCATGTGCTGCACCCCATGGGCTGGGACTCCTTCGGCCTGCCGGCGGAACAGGCGGCCATCGAGCGGGGCGCCCACCCCAAGACCTGGACCTACGAGAACATCGCCCACATGCGGGGCCAGCTGAAGCGGATGGGCTTCAGCTACGCCTGGAGCCGGGAATTCGCCACCAGCGATCCGGGCTACGCCCACCGGGAACAGGAAATCTTCCTGGATTTGGTGGAAAAAGGCCTGGTCTACCGCAAGAGCAGCCTGGTGAATTGGTCCACCGGCTTGAACTGCGTCCTCGCCAACGAGCAGGTGATCGACGGCAAGTGCTGGCGCACCGGCATGCCGGTGATCCAGAAGGAACTGCCCCAGTGGTACCTGCGGACCACCCACTATTCCGAGGAGCTGTTGGCCTCCATCGACGGCTTGAAGGGCGGCTGGCCCGACGCCGTGCTGACCCAGCAGCGGAATTGGCTGGGCAAGAGCATCGGTGCCGAGATCGACTTCAAGGTCGACGGCCACCCCAATGTGAAACTGACCGTGTTCACCACCCGCCCGGACACCCTGTTCGGCGTCACCTTCGTCAGCATCGCCCCGGAACACGCCGCCCTGGAGGGCATTGTCCCCGCCAGCCACCGGGCTGCCGTCGAGGCGTTCAAGGCCGAGGTCCGGGCGGTCAGCGCCCAGGAACGCATGGGCGACCAGGCGGAAAAGAAGGGCTGTTTCACCGGGGCCTACGTCATCAATCCGGCCAACGGCGCGAAGGTGCCTCTGTACGCCGCCAATTTCGTGGTCGCCGACTACGGCACCGGGGCGGTCATGGCCGTGCCCGCCCACGACGAGCGGGACTTCGCCTTCGCCCAGGTCTATGGCCTGCCGGTGATCCAGGTCATCACCCCCGCCGGTGCGGCCGTGGAAACTCTCAAGGCCGCCTATACCGATCCCGGGGTGCTGGTGGCCTCCGGCGACTTCACCGGCCAGGAATCCGAAGCCGCCAAGACCGCGATCATCGCCTGGCTGGAAGCCTCGAAGAACGGCCGG
>CANIXE010000032.1 GCA_947470885.1 Planctomycetota bacterium | reverse complement strand
TTCCGGGCAATGGTCACCCCGGCAAACACCATGCCGCTGAGAATCGCGATGATGCTGATGACCACCAGCAGTTCGATGAGGGTAAAGCCAGGGCGTGCAGGACGATGGAACATGACGTATACAATCGGCTTCAACCGATGAGGGAAGCGGCGGGATTCCCGGCACCTCTGGCTGATGGGGTTAGTGACCGGGCTGGGCGAGGGTGAAATCCAGCACCCGCCACTGGCCGGACCAGCCGGGGCCTTCGAAGGCGACCAGGGTGGCGGTGAATGGGCCTGAACGGATCCTATAGCCACCGCCGATGTCGATCAGGGACGAGCCTTGGGCGCCGTGGACCCGGCAGATCCGAATTTTCGGCGGCAGATCATCCACCAGCCGCTCCAGGATATCCTTGGTCGCCGGGCTGGGCTCGCCGTGGAGGAGCTGGTCGAGGATCGCCAGACCGTCGTCATCCAATCCGCCATTGGCCAGGTTTTTGAGCACCGCCGAAGCCGGCGTGCCGCTAAGGGCCTTGCTTTTGACCTTGGGCAGGTTGGCGGGCTCGATCCACAGCCCCAGATCCCGGTAGAACCGTTGACCCTTGAGCTTCACCAGGGGGGCCAAGGCACTGGCAGGGATGGTGCTGATGGTACTGAAGATGGGATTGTCAGCGCCGATGATGGGATCCACCCCGGGGCGGTTAAGGGCCGGGGCAATGATCCACGCCCGGTTGACGATGGCCTGGGCCCGTTTGCCGTAGACATTGTCGCTGGTGGGGACTTCGGCGGTGAAGGCATCCACGGCCTGTTCCCGGCTGTTTTCCCGGGTCAACACCCAGATCAAACCGATGAGCACCACCAAGGCGGCCAGACCGCCCAACAACCAGCGTTGGTCATTTTCTGCGGCCCGTTCCCCTTCGCCGGTGAGGATCACCTTGCCGCTGCGTTTCTTTCCTTCCGAGGTCTTGCCCTGGGCACCGGTCTTGGTTTTTTTCTCCTCGGCCTTTACCGCATCAGATTCCAGGGCCTTGCCCATGGATTCCGCCAGGTTGGCGGCCATCTGCTTGCGCAGGTCGTCTTGCTGGGAGGTGACCTGCAGGCGCCCGGAACGGGCGTTGTCCTTCGCCAGCTCTGGCGCGGGGGGCGGAGGCGCCGAGGTGACCCCGGAGCCGGAACCGGAAGCCGCCGGGGCCGGAGCTTCCATCACCCGCTCGGCCAAGCCGTCCGGCCGCAGGCGGAACACGCCCTGACAGGACTTGCAGCGGATCGCCTTGCCCACCAAGGCGGCCTTGAAGGGATAATTGGCCACGCAATGGGGGCACGAAAACGACGTCGGACCGACCAAGCTCATAGGCTGGTCACGGTTGGAACGGGAACCCCCTGCGCAAGGGCCGGGGGGCTAGGAGGCGGAAGGTGTGTCAGGAATGCCTTGGGAATGCTCGAATGCTCGAATGCTCGAATGCTCGAATGCTCGAATGCTCGAATACCGGAGCATCCTGTCGCAGTGGCACCGAGTTGGCAAATGCCACGCATCCTCCGGTGGACGTCCGGGAGCGCCGGCCTCCAGGCCGGCATCGGTGGTGCCATCAGCGACAGCTCGCGTTAGTCCCAATGGCGTTTAGCGACGCCCTGAGAGCGCCGGGCACCTGCCCGGCTCGGGCGGCATGCGAGCCGGGCTGGTGCCCGGCGCTCCCAGGAAAAATCACCCATTCCTGCGTTGCTTAACGCCATTGGCGTTAGTCCCGTGCTGGGAATCGCCCCGATGCCGAGCTGGAGCTCAACGCTCCGACTCGCTGCTCTAACATTCGAGCATTCGAGCATTCAACCATTCTTCGCCACCACCACCTGGGCTGTCCGTACCAACTGGTCCTTCAACTTGTACCCAGCCCGGTGCACTTGCAAAATTTGCCCCTTGGTGGCCGTGGGATCCACTTGTTCCGCCAGGACTTCGTGGAGGGCGGGATCGAACACGCCCTCGCTGGGAATGGTTTCGACCCCCAGGCCCACCAGGGCACCCTTGAGGTTCTCCCGGATTAGGCTGACGCCCTGGGCGAATTCACCGAAGGCCTCCGGACGGGCGGCTTCCAGGGCCCGGGCCAGGTTGTCCAGTTCGTTGAGGAAGGGCTTCACGGCGCGGACAACGCCCCGGGTGGCAGCTTCGTCGGCCTCTTTGCGCAGGCGCTTGCGGACGTTGTCGAATTCCGCCTGGTTGCGCAGGCAGCGTTCCCGCCATTCGCTGGCGTCCTTTTTCAAGGCTTCGAACTCCCCCACCGTGATGGTGAGGGATTCCTGGCCGGCCGCGTCGGCGGCATCAGCATCGGTGGATTCGGGGGCGGGCTGGGCCTGGTCGCTCATGGGAACGTTCTGGTCGGTGGTGATGATGTCAGGGAATGGGATCAACCGGCGAACATCTTGCGGACACGCTCGAAGAAGCCTTTTTGCTCGCCCTGGGCGTCTTCCAGGTCGCCGTATTCCCGGAGGAGCTCTTTCTGCCGATCGTTTAACTTCTTGGGCACGGTGAGCTGCACGACCACCAACTGGTCGCCGGTGCGCCCCTGATCGGCGATGCCCAGGCCGCGCATCCGCAACACGTCGCCGGGTTGGGTGCCCGGAGGGATCCGCAGCTTGGCCTGGCCTTCCAGGGTGGGGACGTCGATTTCTCCCCCGAGGGCGGCCTGGGCGTAGGTCACCGGGACCTTGCACACCAGATTGTCCTCATGGCGTTCAAAGAAGGCATCAGCGGCCACTTGGACGAACACGTACAGATCGCCCCGGGGCCCGCCCTGGGGCCCGGGCTCACCTTCGCCGGAGACCCGCAGGCGTTGACCGTCCTCGATTCCGGCGGGGATCCGGACCTTGATGGTGACCTTCTGGGGGACGGCGCCTTCCCCATGGCACGAACCGCAGGGGTCCTTGATGGTCTTGCCGCTGCCCTGGCAGGTCGGGCAGGCGGTCTGGACGACGAAGAAGCCATTGCCCTGGCGGACCTGGCCGGCGCCGCCGCAGGTCCGGCAAGTGACCGGCTTGGTCCCGGCCTTGGCTCCGCTGCCGGAGCAGGTGGTGCAGGTCTCGTGGCGCTTCAGGTCGATGGTCTTGGTGCAGCCCTTCACCGCTTCGCGGAAGGTGATCTGCAGGCCCAGCTTCAAACTGGCGCCCTGGTTCGGATCGCCCCGCCGGCCGCCGCCCTGGAAAAATTGCTCGAACAGCGAGCCGCCGCCGAAGACGTCGCCGAACTGGGCGTAGATGTCCTCCATGCTGGAGAACCCCTGGCCGGCGTGGCCCATGCCATCGACCCCGGCATGGCCGTGCTGGTCGTAGCGCGGACGCTTCTGGTCGTCGGACAGGACCTCGTAGGCCTCGGCGGCCTCCTTGAAGTTGGTTTCCGCCGCCTTGTCCCCGGGATTGCGGTCCGGGTGGTACTTCATGGCCAGCTTGCGGTAAGCCTTCTTGATATCGTCGGCGCTGGCATCCTTGGGGACGCCCAGAACCTCGTAGTAATCGCGCTTGGCCATGCTCGTTGCGGTTCCTGCTTCCTGGGGGGCGGGTCAGGATGACCCGCGTTGATGGGTGTCTAGCACAGATTGAGCCATACTGCGCACCGCTTTCCTGGATTATACACCCCGACCGCATTGATAAGGCTTGCCGCTGGCACCAGCCCTGCCCCCACCCGAAGCTGCCGCCCATGTCTGAAACCCGGTCCGCCCCGCGATATGCCTCTGAAGTGGACGATCCGGTCTCCCGGGCCTACATCATCGAGGCCCGGCGGCCCATCATCATCGCCCGCCACCGGGATCTGCTGGTGGAGATGGACAACGGGATTTCCAACCAGTTCATCGATGGCAGCGTCAATAATCCCCGGTTGCTGAAAATGCTGGCGGAATTGGACAGCCCGGCGTTGCAGGGCCGGATCAAAGACGCCACCGGCATCCTGGTCCACGGCGAACACTTCCGGGAGCAGACCCTGGGCCAGGCCCTGATCGACCATCTCTGCCTGATCCGCGACCAGCCCACCGAGGTCGCCGCCCTGCAGATGATCGCCATCGGGGTCTACCGCCTGGTCCGTCAGGCGGTGGAGCGCCACCAGGGGGTGCCCCCGACCCTGGCGGAAATCCGCCAGATCCCCATGGACCGGCTGGCCGCCCTCATCAGCGCCCGGCCGCCGGCCTTCGGCCACCATGAATTCCCCCACTGGTACACCGAGGAATTCCGCCTGGCCACCCTGACCGAAATCCGCTGGCTGCGCCAGGCCCCGGATGTCGAGATGGACGCGCGTTGGGCCGACGCCACCACCGGCATCGCCATCACCCGGGACGACGAGGCCAAGGTCCTCCACCTGCCCGAAGAAGAACGCCGGGCAGCTCTGGGGGCCCTGGCCCAGGGGCGGATCCGCAGCAAGTTCTACCGCCAGGTGTTTGTCGATTATCTGGGGCCAGAGGAGATGTCCCTCAAAGATGCCGCCAGCCACCGGCACATCCTGGCCTGGCTCCAGGATCTGGCCCGGACCCCCCATCTGTATTCGTTCCTCCAGGGACAGACCGATGGGCAGAAGGCCTACCGCATCAGCCATCTTACCACCAAGATCATCCAATTGTTCACGATGTACGCCTGGGTCGCCCATGCCCGGGCCAATCCCGCCGTGGGTTCCCAGCTGAAGAATTTGGACACCCGGGGCTGCCTGCTGGCCATCAAACAGATCGGGTACCCTCCCCTGCCGGCGGACGCCGACACGGCCTTTGCCGCCCTGCTCTGTCCGTTCGCCACCTTTGTCCAGTTCATCCAGGACCGGACCGCCATCCAGGACTTCGTCCTGCCCCCGGATTCCCGGGCCCGCTGACCCCGCCGCCCTTATCCCCATCCCCCGACCTGCCCGGAATCTCCATGCGCCTGCCTGCCCTCGTCTCCACCTGCCTGCTCTCCCTGGTGGGAGCCGCCTGGGCCCTAGATCAACCCGCCTTGATGCTGCCCGGCAGCAATGGCGGCGTTTCAATCAACCCCGGCATCGGCCTGGCCACCCAGTTCGCCCTGGAGTCCAACCAGATCCGGCGCCTGGGGTTCACCAATTTCCTGGATGACCTGACCTACCTGGAAAATACCATCAACGGCACGGTGAACGACATCGCCTACTCCAACCTGCGGGTGGGCTCGCCGGACTTCACGCCGACGGTGGACGGCCTGATCAAGATGTTCCCGGACAAGCCCAGCAAGAAGGACGCCGAGAACGGCCGGCCCTCGATGCAAGCCCGGCTGCGCAGTGCCGAAGACGAATTCTGGGCCAAGGTCCCCGCCTATGACGGGGTGGTGACCGGGGCCTACAATGGCCAATACCTGATGCTGGCCATCCCCAGCAAACGGGCGGTGATTTTCTACGAGAACGCCAACGAGAATCTGGTGCTCAAGGGTTGGTACAACATTGGCCCGGCCCTGTTCGTCAATTCGGTACTCAAATCCGAACCCGAACCGGCGAAAATCCTCCAGCAACTCGACCTGGATACGGAGGAACGCAAATCCCTGGAGGGCGCTTTCGCCGGCAAGCCGGATGAAACGCCCCGCCTCCAACCGTCCCAGTTCTGGTGCCTCCCCAGCCCCATCGGTTTCGCCCTGATCGATAGCGCCAACCTGAAAATCATCACGTTTACCATCCCTGGCAAGAAGGTGGAACTTCGTTCGGTGCGCAACCTGACGGTGGATCTGCTGATCCCGGAGTGGAAGACCCTGCCCACCGACGTTGATGCGGTGGCCCAGTTCAAGCGGTCCAGATCGGCCCAGCTTGCCGAGGCCGGGATCACCACCCTGGACGTTCCCTACGTCAAGGCCCTGGTCAGCCAGACCGCGGTGGGAGACAGCGGCAAAGCCGGCTCCTTCCAACCCATCGCCAATGGCAGGTACCTGACGCTCACCTTTCCCGCCGCCCACAAGATCATCAGCTACAACACCGAGGGCGCCAACAACAGCCTGGAGTTGATCTCGGTCCGTGACACCACCTTCGATTCCGGCCTGGCGATCCTCGATCAGCAGTTCAAAGCCCGGGTCCAGGGCCAGAACATGCTGAAGATCGCCGAACGGGATGCGGGTCGCAATCCGTCGAGCGCCCTGAACCTGGTGAAGGCCGCCCTGACCTACGCCCCGCATCTCCACCTGGCGGTCGAGAAGAACGCCGCGTTCAAGCCCCTCAGCAAGCTGGCGGATTGGGACAAGGTGCTGGCCGATGCCACCAAGGCGGCAGATGCCAACAAAGCCAAGCTAGAAGCCATCGAAACCGCGGCAAAAGCTGAACGGGAGCGGCGGAAGAAGAAGTGATGGCTGGAATGCTCGAATGCTCGAATGCTCGAATGCTCGAATGCTTGAATGCTTGAATGCTTGAATGCTTGAATGCTTGAATGCTTGAACCGTGTGCTCAGGCACCACTCACGGGCCGTGACCCGCGGCTCGAACTTTCGAGCATTCGAGCATTCATCATTTCCAACATTCCACCTTTCACTCCAACCGTCGGAACCTCGTCAGCGGCGGATGCTCCGGGGCAGGGTCGCCGCCGAGAACGATGCCCACGACCTGATTGGCGGCATCCAATACCGGGGCGCCGGCCATGCCGTCGTAGGCCCGGCCGGTGAGCCAGCCTTCGGTGCTGGCAAACAGGCTCAGGTGGCCGCGGATCGCCCAGGGACACAGGTAGGGGTAGTAACGTCCGGCATCCAGGGATCCCCGGGCCAGACGGAATGACGGGTGATCGATCATCGACGGATAGCCCAAGGCCCACAGGGGTTCCCGCTTGGCCAGGGGCTTGTCCGTGCGCAGGGCCAGGGCCGGGACCAGGCTGGGGGCGGTGAAGCCGGCGATGCCGTCATCATCGTGTTCCCAGCCGGCGATGGCCAGGGCCTCGCCGGTCTGGGCCAACAGCAGGCGAACCCCGGGGCCAGGACCTTCTTCCCCCGCCCAGGCGGTGACCCATTCCCCGGGGGCCGAGCACCAAGCGGTGCCCAGGTGTTCGAAGCGCCCCTGGGCATCAGTACCCACCAGGACGCCGCAGGAGCGGGCGATGGGGTCAAGAATTTCGTTCATGCGTTCTCCCAGCAGAGGACGAAGGTGGAACCGTGGTCGGAGGTGGCTTCCAGACGCAAATCGCCGCCTTGGCGCTGCAGGCAGCGGCAGGCCACTGTGGCCCCCAGGCCCAAGCCCCGGGTTCGGCCGGTGACGAAGGGCTCGAACAGCCGGCCGCGGAGGGCCTCGGGGACGCCGGAACCGGTATCCACCACCCGGATCGCCGCCGGGGTGACCCGGACCTCCACCCGGCCGCCCTTGGGCGTGGCCTGGATCGCATTGCGGAGGACATTCAGCAGGGCCTGGCGGGCCAGCTCCGCATCTCCCTGGGCGGTGCCAGAGCCATTCCAGACCAAGCTGACGCCGGCCTTTTCCGCATCGGTCTGGGACAGTTCCACGGTGGTCCGGGCGATGAACGCCAGATCGATGGGTCGGCGTTCGGCCACCCGTTCCCGGGAATAGTACAGCAGGTCGGTGACCAGGCGGCCCAGGCGATCCACCTCGCCAAGGATGATGTCCATGGATTCGATGTCCGCGGGATCGGTCAGGGTTTCCCGCAGCAATTCGGCATTGGCGCTGATCCCGGTCAGGGGATTGCGGATCTCATGGGCCACGGTGGCGGCCATCCGGCCCATTTCGGCCAGGGGGCGCAGGCGTTCCAGTTCGGCGTTAAGGGCGGCAGAGTCGAGGGTCGAGGCGCTCATGGATCGGGAATTTCCGCCGGATCACGGCCGATATCGCGGCTGATGCGGGCCGCGAATTCCAAGGTGAAGGTCGGTTTCCGGGGCTGGTTGGTACGGACCACCACCCGTTCATCGGTGGAACCCAAGGTCCCTTCGGCGGCTTCGTCCTTGGCCCCGGCCCGAATCAACCAGGCGCCCCCACCCAAGTCCTCACTGGTGAACTTCCACCGGGTGCCCGGGTACTCGATGCCCAGGATGCGCAATCCACCCGGGGGATCCGTGGCGGGATTCCCCCGGACCAGCACCCGCTTCCGCATCCGGCTGAGCTCATCCGGGCGGACCTGGGTGGTAAAGCGGTAGACATCCAGGAATGCCCGATCCGGCGGACGACCGGAACGGGGATCGTGGTCCAAGGGCAGGGCATCCACCGTGATCAGGGGAGCGACATGCCAACGCAGGGCGACACTGATCAATTCGCAGTCGGGATCGGTGAGGAAAATCGACACCCCCATCTGCTGGTAGCCGCTGCGATTGGCGCTGTTCACCGCCGCGTGAAGGACGGTGGTGGCTTTCGGCAGGAGAAACTTTTCCGGCAGTTCCAGGCGAGTGCAGGTGCAGTTGGCTTCCACCCGTTCGACCCGCACGGCGAAGTCGTTGGGATTGCGCACGGTGATGTCCGCCTGGATGGGCTGGTCTTCGAAGACCGTGGGCGCGTCGGCCTCGCCGGCGGCATTGGCATTCTCCATCGCTGGCAGGACACCCAGGGCCAGCAGCAGAAGGGCGGCAATTGGAAGTCGGGCCATGGCGGACATGGTGGCTGTCATCCCCGGGCTCCAAGGGCGGGTCCCGGGCTCACCAGGCCACCCGGGTGATCAGGCCCCGGTGATCGCTACCGGGGAGGGTGACGGCCTCCGGCGAGGCGATGGCCAGGCCGATGCCCAGCACATGGTCGATGGGGATGCCCAAGGGTCCGATCAGGGAAACCCAGGTCGCCGGTTCCCGGAGCGGACGCAGGATCCCCGCCCCGGCCAAGATATCCCAGGCCGGACTGGCGGGGGAACCATTGAAATCCCCCAGCAGCAGCACCGGACCGGTGGCCGCCAGTCGGCGGGCGGTGGTGGCGATCAGGTCGTAGTTGGCGTTCCGATAGCGCGTGTGGGCCGGCGAGACGGGGGAGGCGGTGTGAACCACCAGGACGTGGAGCAGCCGGCCCTGGACGTCCAAGGTGGCCACCAGCAGGGGCTGGACCTCCGGGTCCAGGATTTCGTGGCTCAGGATGGGATGGCGGGACAGCAGGGCCACGCTGTCCCGGAACTTCCGACCACCCGGGGGCTGCCAGACCTGGAACGGCCAGCGGGTGGCATCCACCCGGGGCCGATCTTCGGATTCGATGGTTTCCGCCAGGGCAATGATTCCGGGATCTCCGGCTTCCAGGGCCTTCACCCCGGCAGCCCGGGATTCGGGACTGGCGTAGACAAACAGATTGCCGCTGGCGACCACCAGGCCGGCGCCTTCCCCTGGCACGGTTGCCCGGGGGCCCCAGGCGGCCAGGAACGTCGGCGCTGCGCCTGCCAAGACCAGGGCCATTAACATCCCCGACACCCGGGGACGCTTGGCCCACAACGCCACCGCCGGCAGCAGCAGCACGGCCCCCTGGGCGCCCCAATGGCAGGCCAGTTCGCCAGGCCACCACCAGGCGGCGGTGGGGGCCAGGGCGCACATCACCCCGGCGGGGAGAGACAGGCCGAGGATCACCTCCCGCCAGGTGGCGGGAATCCTCATCCGCCGGTCAGGGCCTTGGGCAGCCGGGCCAGGGTGCGGGTGGCGAACCCGGTCATCCCCTTGGCGTAGTAGCGCCAGCCGGCGCCCTGCATCGCCGGGCCGGCGATGTCCAGGTGGACCCACTTCACATTTTCCGGCACGAATTCCGCCAGGAACAGCGCCGCGGTGATGGACCCCCCGTTACGCCCGCCGGTGTTGTTGATGTCGGCGTGGGGGTGGTCGATCATCGCCCGGTATTCACCGTGCAACGGCAACTGCCAGAACGCTTCGCCAGCGGCCTGGCCTTCCTTGGCCACCAGTTTGGCGAAATCGTCGTGGCGGCTGAACAGACCGGCCACCTTGTCCCCCAGGGCGACCAGGACGGCCCCGGTGAGGGTGGCGGCGTCGACGATATGGGTCGCGCCTTGTTCGCCGGCGTAGGTCAGGACGTCCGCCAGGACCAGCCGGCCCTCGGCATCGGTGTTGTCCACATGGATGGTCTTGCCGTTGCGGGCGACGTAGATGTCACCGGGGCGCTGGGCCAGGCGGTCGGGCATGTTTTCCGCCAGGGCCAGGTAGCCGGTCACCGGGATGGTCGCACCGCTCTGGGCGATGTGGACCATCGCCCCCAGCACCGCCGCGGCCCCGCCGCAGTCGCCCTTCATCTCCCACATCTTGTCCGAGGGCTTGATGCTGATGCCGCCGGTGTCAAAGGTGATGCCCTTGCCCACCAGGGCCAGGCGGTCCTTGGTGGTGATTTTCTTGGGCTTCCAGCGCAGCTCGACCAGTTGAGGCTCGGTGCTGCCCGCCTGGCCGACCTGGGCCAGACCAGGGAAGCCGGCCTTACGCAGGGCCTTGGTGCCCGAAATCACTTTCACCAACAAACCCGCCTTCTTGGCTTCGGCGACCGCCCGCTGGGCGAAGGTCAAGGGATTGAGGACATTCCCGGGCAAATCTGCCAGTTCCCGGGCCAGGTTCTGGGCCTGGGCCATGGCATTCGCCGCGGCCACCGCCGGGGCATGCCCGGGGACCCGGACGGTGATCTGGGTGCGCTTGCCCTCTTTGCCAGAGCGGAAGGTATTGAAACGGTAGTCGGCCAGAAGAACGCCCTCCCCCAGGGCCTGGACGTCCACCAGCTTGCCGCCCACCAGGACGGTGGCGGCGGTGGCCTTGGCCTGGCGAACCCCTTCGGCGATCTCTTTGCCCACCAGGCGCCAGCGTTCGCCACCCTGGGCGTGCCAGGCCTTGTCGTCAGGCTTCAGCAACAGGAACCGACCATCAGGGGTGACCACGTTCAACGGGGCGCCGGTCTCACCCTTCGCGATGGCCGCGGCCTGCAGTTCCACCAGACGGGGCAGCTTGGCATCGCAGTGGCCAACGATGACCACGGTCAGGCCCGGGGCGGATGCGGCGGCGGTGGCGGTCAGGAGGCAGTCATGCATGGGATCGGCCTTTCGGAGGGGGGCTGATGGTCCGCTCACCCGCCGCCGGGGCAATGGGTCCCTTGCCCGGCTGGGCGATCCTTCCACCGTGGGCGCATGCCCGATTCCGAGGACGATGACCGTGCCAGCGCCACCCTGCGCCAGGCCCTCGCCCAGCGCCGGGACGCCTTGGGTGCCGCCAGCGGCCTGCCGATGGACGACAAGGCCCTGACCGAACGGATCCTTGGCGAAGCTCGCCGGCGCAGCGAGACCATTAGCCTGAAACAGCAGGTTGCGGGGAGCAGCGCCCGGCAGGGCGCCCAGAGTCAGGGAATCCCCTGGTGGCTGAACCTGGCGTGGATCCTGGCCGTCATCCTCGTCATCATCGCCTGGGTCTACCTCTGATGCGCGCCTATCTGGACCTGTTGCAGCGGATTCTCGACGAGGGCGTTGACCGCCCCGACCGCATCGGCACCGGCACCCGGGGGGTGTTCGGCCACCAGATGCGCTTCGACCTGCGCCGCTCCTTCCCCCTGGTCACCACCAAGAAGGTGCACCTGAAAAGCATCGTCTGGGAACTGCTGTGGTTCCTCGCGGGGCGCACCGACAACCAGTGGCTGACCGAACGGGGCGTGTCCATTTGGAATGAATGGGCCACCGCCGAACAATGTGCCCGCTTCGGCCGGGGTGCCGGCGATCTAGGCCCGGTGTACGGCCACCAATGGCGGAACTTTGGTGCCACCAAGCTGCCCGACGGCACCTACGCTCTGGATGGTGTGGATCAGATCCGTTGGCTGCTGACGGAAATCCGCCGCAATCCCGCCAGCCGCCGGCTGATCGTCACCGGCTGGAATCCCGAAGAACAAGATCAGGTGGCCCTGCCTCCCTGCCACACGCTGTTTCAGTTCAGCGTCCGCCCGGCCAAGGACGGCGGCCCGGACGAACTGTCCTGCCAGCTCTACCAACGGAGCGCCGACTGCTTCCTGGGCGTCCCGTTCAACATCGCCAGCTACGCCTTGCTGACCTGCCTGGTGGCCAAGGTCACCGGCCTGCGCCCCGGTGAGTTCATCCACACCCTGGGGGACGCCCACCTCTACAACAACCACTTGGACCTGGCCCGCCTGCAACTGAGCCGGGAGCCCCGTGCCCTGCCCACCCTGCGCCTGGCCGACCGGATCACCGACCTGTTCGACGTCCACTTCGAGGACATCGCCGTGGAGGGATATGATGCCCATCCGGCCATTCGCGCGCAGGTTGCGGTTTAAATGCTCGAATGACGGGCAGGAATGCTCGAATGCTCGAATGCTCGAATGCTCGAAGGCTCGAATGCTCGAATGCTCGAATGCTCGAATGACGGGCAGGAATGCTCGAATGACGCGCCGGGCGTCCCGTGACCCTGGACTCTGTCCGTGGGC
>CANIXE010000031.1 GCA_947470885.1 Planctomycetota bacterium | reverse complement strand
GGGGGGCTTGGTCCCGCAGGTCGGGAATCGCCGTCTGGACGGCACAACGACCTCCGGTCACCGCCACATCGCACAGCAACAGTCCCTCATCGGCGAGGAGGACCAGGCGCACGTCGCCCGCCCCGGAGCGCCGGATCACCGCCCGGCAACTCAGACGCGACCACGGCGTGGTAACCGTGCAGCGACCCTGGATGTCCCGCCAGGCCAGGTCCGGCGAACCAGCCGCCGGCATCTGTTTCCGGGCCAGGCCCGCCGGCCCCACGGTGGAGCCACAGGCGCTCAGCAGCGCCACGGCGAACAGCAACAACAGGCGCATGTCCGGCATGCTGGCACCCCGGGAATGATTGCCACCACGTCGGTGTCTGCGAGAGTAGACCCATGACCGTGGTGGTGATCGGTGGGGGCATGGCCGGGGTTGCCGCGGCCGTGGCGGCCAGGCAGGGCGGACGCCACGTCGTCCTCCTGGAGCGTTCAAGAATCCTGGGGGGTGAGGCCGTACGGGACGGTCACCGGACCCTCTGTGGCCTGGCCCCCATCGATGCCGCCTTTCCTGATCTGCTGGAACCGGAGCTCACCGGCCCGTGGGTGCCCCGACTGACCACCGGCGCACCCTTCCGCCGCGGTCGGGTCTGGTTGTGGCCGACCCATCCCGGCCAGTTGCTGGCCGGCTTGACCAGGGGATTGGCCGATGCCGGTGTCGAGGTGCGCCTGGGCGTGGAAGCCCGTTTGGGCGCGGAGGGCCTGGTGGAGATGACCACGGGGAACCTGCATGCCCGGACGGTCATCGATGCCAGCGGGATGGCCTTGGCCCAGGGACGCCACCGTCCGCCTGCCCAATGGGGCGCCTGCCGTCTGGAACTGACGGCGCCGATCGAGGACACCCCGGAGGGCCAGCGCCGGGCCCTCCGCCGCCTGGCCCATCTGACCCCCTGGGCCGCCCTGGAATCCCTGGGCTCCGGACGCTGGCAACTGTCCTTGGATATTCCCGATCCCGCGCCGGCCACCACCCAAGACTGTGCCGAAGCCGCCGTGGCGGCCCTGGGGGGCATCCTGGAAACCCCCGTGGTGACCGTGGCCAGCCGGGATGCCGGCGGCTATGCCGGGATCTCCATGGCGGATCTGTTCGATGTGGATCAACGGGGGCTCGCCTGGGCGGCCTGGCCCAGCGAGGTCCACGAAGCCACCGGGGTCCGCTGGACCTGGCCACCCCGGGACCGCCATGGCATGCCCCTTTCCCTGGTAAAACCGGCGGATGCCCCGCCCTGGCTGTGGTGCTGCGGCCGGGGCTTGGCGGCGGCGCCCGACGCCGCCGGGGCCCTCCGGGTCACCGGAACCGCCTTGGCCCTGGGCAGCGCCCTGGGCCGCCTGGTAAGCAGCGGATGAACGTCCTGGACGCCATTCTGGGATGGTCCAACACCACCCCGGACCAGCTGGCGGTGGCCGATGGCCAGACGGTGCTGACCTTTGCCGACCTGGCTGCCGCCATCGCCACCCAGCAAGGGCTCCTCCGGGATGGGGGAGTGGGCCCTGGGGATCGGGTCGGCGTTTGCCTGACGGATGGCTGCCCGGCGCTGGTGGCCTCCCTGGCGACGCTGGCGGCGGGTGGGGTCCACGTCCCCATCGATCATCAGCTGACGCCCCGGGAACAGGCCGAACTGATCGGACAATCCGGGGTGAATTGGCGGCTCGACGCCAGCGGCTTGCAACCCACCGGCCAGCCCCGACCAGAGGATCCCCTGGGGCGGGGCGCCAGCGCCTTCCTCCGCTTCACCAGCGGCACCACGGGGGACGCCAAGGGAGTACTCCTGTCCCATGCCAGCCTGCTCGCCAGGGCCACCGCCGCCGGGGGCAACCTGGGCCTGGAACCGGGCCAGCGCATGCTCTGGCTGCTGCCCTTGGCCTATCACTGGGCGGCCTCGGTGATCGCCGCCCTGGTGGCGGGAACCGGGGTGGTCTTCGGCAATCGTCTGCGACTGGCCGACACCCTGGGCATCGCCCGGCAGCATGGAACGACCCTGGCCTACGCTTCGCCCTGGCACGGCCAACGTTTTGCCGCCCAGGCTGCCGGGGCACTGGCGCCGCTGCATACCCTGATCTGCACCACCGCCGCCCTGGATCAGCAGGTGGCCGAGGAATTGCGCCGCACCCACGGGCTGTCCGTCCGCCAGGCCCTGGGCATCATCGAATGCGGACTCCCCCTGGTCGGCCCGGGAACTGCCGCCGGAGGCCCCGGGAACGTCGGCAAGCCGTTGGCTGGGCATGTGTGCCGGATCCTCAACCCGGATGCCGATGGCAGCGGGGAATTGGCCATTGCCGGACCAGGGCTGTTCGACGCCTACCTCCATCCGTGGCGACCCGCATCGACGGTGCTGGTGGATGGTTTTTTTGCCACGGGGGACCGGGCGTCCATCGTCGCCGATGGCCAGGTCAGGCTGCTGGGCCGCTTGAAGGACGTGATCAATGTCGGGGGGGTGAAGGTGTTTCCCCAGGACATCGAAACGGTGTTGCTGGCCCATCCCCAGGTGGCCCGTTGCCGGGCGTGGCCAAGTCCAGATAGCCGCCTGGGCGAGGTGGTGGCCGTCACCATCACCCCGACCAGCGAGGTGGTGGATACCGACCTGCTCACCGGTGCACTCCAGGTCTGGTGCCAGGAACGCCTCGCCCATCTCAAACAACCAGTGATCTGGAACTTCGGGGAATTGCCCGTCACCGGCAGTGGCAAGGTCCGGCGCCGCTGAACCGGCTTGATCAGCTCAGTTCCTGGTGCAGATCCTTGCCCAGGACTCCACCCACCACGAGGCACGCTCCGACAAGGACTCCCTGGATCCCGGGGTGGGTGATGCTTTGCCCGATCATCAACAGATTGCGCAACTTGTTCCGGGATTGGAGGGGGGCATCCCCCAAATGACCCAGGTCCTGGGACAAGCCCATCGCGCCACCATCCCGCCCTCCCAGGTAGTCCCGGAAGGTCAGGGGCGTCGCCAGCCAGGTGCGGCGAATCGTCGGGGTCAGCCAGGGAAAATGCGCCGCCAATGCCTGGCGCAGGCGGACCTCCTGGGCCGCTTTCCAGGCGACATAGTCCCCGGGGCGACGGCCCACGGTGCTGGACCGCCAGGCGGCCACCGCCGCCGTATCCAACCAGACCATCGCCTCGATGGAGGGCGGCTGGGCCTCGCCCCAGGCATCGGGAGCCACCACATATCCATCGCTACCGTCGGCCAGGCGCAGCAGATGGTGACGACGCCCCAAGCCCACGGCTGGCTCGCTGAGTTCCGCAGCCAATAGAAAGGCCCCCGCACTGTCGGGGATGGCCGCAACCCGGGCCTTGAAAGAGGGACGGAAGCCCTGTTCGCCTGTCATCGCCACCACCAGATCCGGGTGGCAGGTGGTGATGACCAGATCGGCGTCGTGGCGCTGACCCCGGGCATCCACCACCGCGGTCGCCCTGGTCCCGTCATGAAGAATGGCGGTGGCCGCATTCCGCAACAACAACCGGCCACCCAGGGCCGCCAACCGTTCGACGAGGGGCCGGATCAACCCGTCGCCACCTCCGGCAACCCGCCAACTGCCGGTAAATCCGGCGCCGGCGAAGGTGGCGTACAATTCGAAAGGGCAGCGTTCTGCGCGCATCGCCAGGATGGCGCTGGCCGCTCCCAGGACTTCCGCAGCCTCGCCGGTGACTCCGCAGCGGCCCAGCACGTCCCGAACGCTCTCCCCGGGAAATCCTGACTCCTGGGGCGCCATCCCCTCCGCCAGATGGGCCAACCAACGATTGGCGGCCAATCGGCCCCGGACCAGAGAGAAAAATCGTTGGATGCCCACAGCCTGATCGGGCCAACGCGTCTCCGCCGCAAGGCCCGTGGCGACCAATCCGATCGGCAAGGCCAATGGCTCCTGACCTGGGACATGCATCAGAAACTGGGCTGCCGGGTCCGGGGCCAGGAAGTGCACCTGCTCCAGGACGCCCAATCGTCGGAGGATACGGCGCACCATACCGGTCGGGCCACCATCGGTCAGGAGGTGAAAACCGGTATCAAACCACCGGCCCGCCCGCTGGTAACGCTGCATCAGACCACCCGGGATGGCGTGGGCCTCCAGCAGCGTCACCGACCACCCGGCCTCCGCCAACAGCACGGCCGACACCAGGCCACTCAATCCTGAACCGACGATGACCACCCGGCCTGGAGACGGGACAGGGTTCATCGTCTCAGCCAGGGCGTCGGCAAAAACGCGGGTCGCTCAACACCGATCATGGGGGAATCTTGGCCCACCACCCCTTCCGACAAGCCGGACATCCCTGCAATCCTCGCCGGGAAACAGCTTTCCGCTGAAACTGTCCAGGCCCCCAAGCTCCCCGTTCCTGATCGATACGGCGACTGGAGCGTTCTGGCCTTGACGGAGAGCTAGGACAGCGCATCGTTTTATTACGATGAAAGACGCCTCCTGCACCCCCGCCACCTGCGCCCCACCGGCGAAGCGGGAACCCCTGCCCCTGGGGGACGAGGAACAGGAGCTGGCCGATCTGGCCAAGGCCATCGCCCATCCGGCCCGGGTCCGCATCCTCAAAGTCCTGAGCGAGCGGAACGCCTGCGTCTGCGGAGATATCGTCCTGGAAATCCCCCTGGCCCAGTCCACCGTGTCCCAACATCTCAAGCAGTTGCGGGATGCCGGGCTGATCCAGGGCGAGATCGACGGCCCCCGGGTGTGCTACTGCATCGATCCTGCCAAACTGAAACGACTCAAGGTCCTGATCGCCGGGCTCTGATTTTTTCCAACGCTTTATCGTACATCGTCGAATTACCCATGACCGACCCCGCCGCTCCCCGCCTCTCGTTCCTCGACCGCTGGCTGACCCTGTGGATCTTCCTGGCCATGGGTTTGGGACTGGCCCTGGGGCGGTTCGCGCCCCAACTGGCCCAGGGGATCAACCAACTCGCCATCGGCAGCACTTCGATCCCCATCGCCGTGGGCCTGATCCTGATGATGTACCCGCCCCTGGCCAAGGTGCGCTACGAAGAAATGCACCGGGTGTTCGCGGACTGGAAGGTCCTGGGCCTGTCCCTGGTCCAGAACTGGCTGGTGGGGCCGGTGCTGATGACCGCCCTGGCCCTGATCTTCCTCCACGACCGGCCGGAATTCATGCACGGCCTGATCCTCGTCGGCCTGGCCCGATGCATCGCCATGGTCATCGTCTGGAACGACCTGGCCCGGGGGGACGCCGAGTACTGCGCCGGCCTGGTGGCCTTCAATGCGCTGTTCCAGGTGCTGTTCTTCGCCGTCTATGCCTGGTTCTTCCTGTTGATCGTCCCCCCGTGGTTCGGCGTCCAGGGCGTGGCGGTGGACATCACCATGGGGGCCATCGCCCTGTCGGTGTTCATCTACCTGGGCATCCCGTTCCTCGCCGGGATGCTGACCCGGTTCGCCCTAGTGCGGGCGAAGGGCAAGACCTGGTACCAGGATCGCTTCATCCCGGCGATCAGCCCGATCACCCTGATCGCCCTGCTGTTCACCATCGTCGTGATGTTCTCCCTCCAGGGCGACCGGATCCTCGATCGGCCCGTCGACGTCGTACGAATCGCCGTCCCCCTGCTGCTGTATTTTGGCCTGATGTTCCTGGCGTCGTTCTGGATGGCCCGGAAGGCTGGGGCCAACTATGCGGTCAGCGCCACCCTGTCGTTCACCGCCGCCGGCAATAATTTCGAACTCGCCATCGCCGTCGCCCTGGCGACCTTCGGCCTAACCCACGGCGCGGCCTTCGCTGCGGTCATCGGCCCCCTGGCGGAAGTCCCCGCGCTCATCGCCCTGGTCAGTGTCGCCTTCTGGCTGAAGCGCCGCTGGTGGCCCGACGAAAAAGCCGCGATCAACGGCATCGCCCCCTGCCCCGCCTGTGAACCCACCTCCACCCGCTAAAATAATCCCATGAGCAAAACCAACATCCTGTTCCTGTGCACCGGGAATTCCTGTCGTTCCCAGATGGGCGAAGCCTGGTGCCGGGCCCTGAAATCCGATCTCTATGAGGCCTATTCCGCCGGCACCATCGCCAAGGGTTTGAATCCGAAGATGGTCCAGGTGATGAAGGAGCTGGGCATCGACCCCACCCTGCACCAGACCTCCAAGACCTTGAAAAGTGTTCTGGAGGCCGGAGTCCACCTGGACCTGGTGATCACTGTCTGCGGCCACGCCCACGAGACTTGCCCGGTCTTCCCCGGTGGAAAAACCAACGTGGTCCACGTGGGCTTTGAGGATCCGCCAGAACTGGAAAAGGGCGCGGCCACGCCGGAGGAGGCCCTGGGCCACTACCGCCGGGTCCGGGACCAGATCCGGGATTTCGTGGCGGGTTTGCCCGGCAGCCTGCCACACTGATCATCGGTTCCTGAACTCTTTCCCGAAAGCAGTCCCATGACCCAGCCTGACATCCGCTCCACCGTTCGCGACCAGTACGGAGCCATGGCCCGGGCGGGCAGCTCGTGCTGCGGCCCGTCCACCAACGGCTGCTGCGCCCCCGCGGCAGATCCGGACGCCCTGGCGGCAGCCATCGGGTATGATGCCGGAGAACTGGCGCGGATCCTGCCCGAGGGCGCCAACCTGGGCCTATCCTGCGGCAATCCCGGCAGCATCGCCGCTCTCAAGCCCGGCGAGACCGTGCTGGACCTGGGGAGCGGCGCCGGCTTCGACGTCTTTCTCTGCGGGCCGAAAGTCGGACCGACGGGGCGGGTGATCGGCGTCGACATGACTCCAGACATGCTGGCCAAGGCCCGGGGCAACATTGCCGGTTACAGCCAACGCACCGGCCTGGCCAACGTGGAATTCCGCATGGGCGAGATCGAGCACCTGCCCCTGGCGGACGCCAGCGTGGACGTGGTGATCTCCAACTGCGTGATCAACCTGTCCCCGGACAAACCCCAGGTATGGCGGGAAATTGCCCGGGTGCTGAAGCCCGGCGGCCGGGTGGCGGTGAGCGACATGGTGCTGCTGAAGCCCCTGCCCGACAGCATCCGCTCCGCGGTGGAGGCCTATGTCGGCTGCATCGCCGGGGCCTCCCTGGTGGATGATCTGAAGGCCATGCTGGTTGCCGCCGGATTCGCCAAAATCCGCCTGACCCCCAAGGCGGCCTATGTGGCAACCTTGACCCAGAACGACGATCCCCTGTACCGCGACTTGGCTGCGGCCCTGCCCCCGGGCACTGCGCCGGTGGACTTCATCACCAGCATGGACATCAGCGCCAGCCTCCCCGGCGGAACCTGCTGCGCCCCCGGCTGCTGCTCCTGAGACGTCGCGCATCCATCGGCCGCACTGGATGGCGACCGATGGATGCGCGCTCGCTCCAGTGAGGCTTTTTTCCACATCGACAAAAACAAGATAAAAAAAATCGCCTTGTCCAACACAAACGCCTCGGCGCCCGTTTCCCCACCACGCCCTCCGCGCTGGCGCACCTTGATGCTGGGTGTTCTGGCGCTGACGGCTTGGCTGCTGGTCTATACCCACCTGGGCGAAGCCGCCCGCTGGCTGACCCTGGGGGCACTGGGCCTGGCCCCGGGCACGCCCCTCGCTGCCGCCGTGGAGTTCTTCACCTTCGAAGTGCCCAAGGTGCTCCTGCTGTTGGTCGTGGTGGTCCTGGTGGTGGGGATCATTCGCACCTTCTTCACCCCGGAGCGCACCCGCTCCCTTCTGGCCGGTCGCCGGGAATCCGTGGGCAATGTCCTGGCAGCCCTGCTGGGGGTGGTCACACCGTTCTGTTCGTGTTCGGCGGTGCCGCTGTTCATCGGCTTCGTCACCGCCGGCGTGCCCCTGGGAGTGACATTCTCGTTCCTGATCGCCGCCCCGCTGATCAACGAGGTCGCCCTGGTGCTGTTATGGGGGCTGTTCGGCTGGAAGATCGCCCTGCTGTATATGGGCACGGGCCTGGCCATCGCCATGATTGCCGGCTGGATCATCGGCCGGCTACACCTGGAAAGCTGGGTGGAACCGTGGGTCTATGCCATCCCCGGCGGTCCGAACCTGGCGTCGGAAACCCTGACCTGGGGCGATCGCCTGGCTGCAGGTTGGACTGCGGTGGGCGAGATCGTCGGCAAGGTCTGGCCCTACGTAGTCCTGGGCATCGCCGTGGGCGCCGGCATTCATGGCTGGGTGCCCGAAGGGTTCCTCGCCTCGTTCATGGGCCGGGACACTTGGTGGGCCGTGCCGGCGGCGGTGCTGTTGGGCGTGCCGATGTATTCCAATGCCGCCGGGATCATCCCCATCGTCCAGGCCCTCCTCGAAAAAGGCGCCGCCCTGGGCACCGTCCTGGCGTTCATGATGGCGGTCATCGGCCTGTCCCTGCCGGAAGCTGTGATTCTGCGCAAGGTTCTGACCATGCGCCTCATTCTGGTATTTTTCGGGGTCGTCACCCTGGGCATCCTCTGCGTCGGCTATCTGTTCAACCTCGTCATCCCCACAGGCGTACTGCACCCATGAAAACCATCCAAATCCTCGGCACCGGCTGCACCAAGTGCAAAAACCTCGCGGAAATCGCTGACCGGGCCGCTCGGGAACTCGGCCAACCCTACCACCTGGTCAAGATCACCGAGATCCGCGAAATCATGGCCTTCGGGGTCCTGAGCACCCCCGCCCTGGCCGTGGACGGGGTGGTGAAAAGCGCTGGAAAAGTACCGACACTGGCCGAGGTCAAGGCCCTGCTGAGTTGATCGGCGGCCCACCATGAACCGTTCCTCTGCGCTATTGCTCCTCGCCGTGGCCGGGGCCGCGATCGCGGTCGTCCTGCTGAAACCGGGCCCCGGATCATCATCAACAACAACGCCATCCGCCTCGTCAGCAGCAATCACCTCATCTTCAACCGCCTCAGCCCCCCGGGCCCTGCCCCGCCTGTTGGATCTGGGGGCCAAACAATGCGTGCCGTGCAAGCTGATGGCCCCGATCCTGGACGAGTTGCGACTCACCTATGCCGGGGTGCTGCAGGTGGATTTCATCGACGTCTGGGACAACCGGGCCGCCGCCACCGCCCATCACATCGCCAGCATTCCGACCCAGATATTCTTCGCCCCCGATGGCCGGGAACTGTTCCGCCATGAAGGCTTCCTTGCCCGGGAGGACGTACTGGCTCGCTGGAAAAGCCTGGGCTTCGACCTGCAACCGGCGTCTCCAGCCACGCCGGCGCCATGATCGGCGACTGGTTTGCGGTCCTGGGCCGGGCCTTGGAAAGTACCCCGGCCCTGGCCCTGGGCGCGGCCTTCCTGTGGGGCGTGCTGAGCATCCTCCTTAGTCCGTGCCACCTGGGCGCCATTCCCCTGATCGTCGCCTTCATCGGCCGCCAGGGTCGACTGACCACGGCCCAGGCCTGCCTCACTGCGACGAGCTTTGCCGTGGGGATCCTGGTCACCATCGCCCTCATCGGCGTCGCCACGGCTCTGGCCGGGCGTCTGCTGGGAGATCTTGGACCTTGGGGCAACTACCTGGTGGCGGGGATTTTCCTGGCGGTCGGGTTGCATCTTTGGGAAGCCCTGCCAATGCCCTGGGCCTTTGCCACCCCGACGCCCAAATCCCCCCGACGGGGCTACCTGGCCGCAGGTCTGCTGGGCCTGATTTTCGGTCTCGCTCTGGGTCCTTGCACCTTCGCCTATTTGGCGCCGGTCCTGGCAGTCAGTTTCACCCTGGCCGCTTCCCAAACCTGGTACGGCGGATTGCTGCTGCTGGCCTATGCCCTGGGCCATTGCGCCCTGATCGTCCTCGCCGGCACCGCCGCCGCCGGGGTGCAGCGCTACCTGGACTGGTCGGCCCGGTCCCCCGCAGCCACGGTGGTCAAACGACTCTGCGGCCTGGGCCTGATCGTCGCGGGGCTGTACCTGATCTGGGTGGCGTAGCGCCGACGCCCATTATCCCTGCTGCGACCGACGGCATTGCCCTGGGTCCGCCGCCCACCGAGGATCCCCACCATGTCCGACGAGGCGTTCTCCCTGCGGCCCATCGGCCGAGTCCATTCCCCCTGGACCCAGGGGACGGGCACCCCGGTGCAGCCCCCCAGCGCCCTCGGGATCACCGGCACCGTGGACATCTTCCCCGAGTTCATCCCCGGCCTGGCGGACCTGGCGGGTTTCGAGCGCATCTGGCTGCTGTTCTGGTGCCACCGGGCCAAGGCCGCTGCAATGCGCGTGCTGCCCTATCGGGACACGCAGATGCGCGGCCTATTCGCCACCCGGGCCCCGGCCCGACCGAACCCCATCGGCATGTCCGCCGTCCGCCTGTTGGGGATCGATGGTGGGATCATCACCGTGGGTGAGCTGGATCTGTTGGACGGCACGCCCCTGATCGATGTGAAGCCCTACGTGGCGGACTACGACGCCTATCCCCAAGCCCGCCGGGGCTGGCTGGAGGATGCCACCGTGACCGACGGACCAATGCGGGCCGACCACAGATTCGAACGCTGACGGATCCAGCGGAATCCTGAACAGTTTTCCCCACAACACCGGAGGGTGCCGGCAGATGCCGGCACCCTCCGGTGCGCCTCATCCATAACGATGTACTTCAGCCACCACCACCCGGGGACTCGTGGAGATTCACCGTAGCGCTGGTGGCGGCCCCCAGGGTGTAACCCGAACCCGCCTGGATCGTGATCACCACGGTCTCGGTACCTTCGCTCCGGTCATCCGGATGGGGGCTGATGCGGAGCACCGCCCGTTCCACCCCCGCGGGCAGGAACACCTGACGGACTCCTGCCGGCTCGGCCACCCGGGCGCTGCCGGTGACCGTGTAGGCAACGGTGATCCCGGTGGCGCAGGATCCGCTCCGCACCACCTCCACCGTGCGCGCCGTCGGATCCCATTCATCCGCCTCCACCAGCACCGGGGCGATCGTCACCTGGCCCGCATCGTCATCCGCCAGGGCGATGACGGCATTGGCGGATCCACCCACTTTGTAGCCGGTGCCGGGCAGGACGGTGGCCACCACGGTCTCGATGGGCTCCACCGTGGTGTCCTGGCGCGGGGTGATGGTGAGATCCGTCCAACCGGAACCCGCAGCGATGGTGGCGCTGGCCGGCAGAGCGTTGACATCGGTGCCATTCCCGGCGGAACCGGACCAGGCCAGTGCCACGGTGAGTGCCGCCGTGCGGCTGCCCAGGCGGTTCAGGCGGATGACCGCCTTGTCGCCGCTTTCCATCGCCTGGGAATCGAAGGCCAAGGCCTCCACCACCGGCGCCTCATCATCGCCAATGGTCACGATGGCCGCCGGGGAGCCGGCAATCGTGTAGGCCGCATTCGGCAGGATGCGCAGGATGACCGTCTCATCTGGCTCGGCCACGGCATCCTCCAGGGCGGTCACCACCAGACTGGCCGACGCCGCGCCCACCGGGATGGTGACCACGCTGGGCAGGGCCAGATAATCGATCCCCGCCTGGGCCGTCCCACCAATGACCACCGGCACCGTCAGCGCCGCCGTCACGGGACCCGTACGACTGATGGTGAACCGGCCGGTGTCCGTACCCGGTTCCATGGCCTTGTTGTCGCTGAGGGTCAGGGTCAACATCAGCGGATCATTGTCGGTGATGGTCACCGTGCCACTGCGACTGGTGCTGACAAAGTAGGTGGGATCCGCCGCCAGGGCGAGTCCCACCGTCTCGTTCGGTTCCACCACAGCGTCATCGATCGGCTGCACCGTGAGACTCATCGAGGCCTTCCCTGCGGGGATGGTTACCGTCGCCGGGAGGGCCTGGTAGTCGACTCCCCCCATCGCCGATCCGCTGACCGGCTGGAAGCGGACCAGCAGGTCTGCGACGGTGCTGCCCGTACGGCTGATGGTGAAGGTACCCGTCCCGCCCACCTCATCCGCCGCTCCGTCGGCCGTGGTCAGAGACACGATGGGGCGGGTGGTCCCGTCATTGTCCAGGATTGTTACCGTGGCCGAGGCCGTCCCCAGGGTCACCCCCGCCACTGGCGTCAGGGTAAGGATAGCCGTCTCGGCCTGCTCCACCGTGGCATCGTTGCTGGGGATGAGGGTGACCGTGGTGGAGCTGACCCCGATGGCCAACGTCGCCGTGCCACCCAAGGCCGGATAATCCGTCACCGCCACCGCCGTGCCGGACATGGTGTAGGCCAGGGTCCGGGCGATGGCCGTGGAACCACGGCGCAAAATCCGGAAAGTTCCGGGGAGGCCCGGTTCCGCGGCCACTGCGACACTTGCCACCACTTCGACCACCTCCGGTTCGTTGTCCTGGAGATTGATGGTCGCCGTGGCGGTACCGATGGCATAGGTCGCCGAGGGCACGAGGCGGCAAATCAGCGTTTCCACCTCCTCGGCGATGACATCATCCACCGG
>CANIXE010000030.1 GCA_947470885.1 Planctomycetota bacterium | reverse complement strand
GGGGCACCACCTGGCAGCCCAGGGCCCCCAGGAGCGTGGGGGCGATCAGGCCGCCGGCGCCATTCACGCTGTCAACCACGACGGTGAGTTTTGCCGCGCGGATCAGGGCCACATCCACCACCGCCAGGATCCGGGCAATGTGGCGGTCGATGGCGGTTTCATCGGTACGGAAGCCGCCGACCGCATCGAAGCGTTTCCACTGGGCGCCAGCGGCATAGGCGGCCAGGACCCGGTCCAACTGGGCCTGGTCGACATTGCGCCCGGCGGGGCTGAACAGCTTGAGGGCGTTCCATTCCGCGTTGTTGTGGCTGGCGCTGATCTGGATGCCCCCCTGGGCCCCCAGTTCCTGGATCATGATCGGCACCGTGGGCGTGGGCACGACACCGATGTCCACCACGGTGCAGCCGACGCCCCGCAGACCGGCCGCCACGGCCTGGGCTATCAATGGCCCGGTAAGTCGGCTATCCCGGCCCAGAACGACGATCTTCGGCGAATCCGCCGGGGGGATGGCCTGGCCGTAGGCGGCGGCCAGTTCCAGGAATTCCGTGGGGGTGATGGTCTCGCCGACGATCCCACGGATGCCGGAAACGGAGACGACGCAGCGGAGCGGTTGATTCATGGCGCGGCATCGGATGGAGAATCCCCCAGGGCGCAAGCCCTGCCCCGGCTCATTCCGTCGAGCCTGCCTGCAAATAATGAGACAATTTGACAGGCGCAGGCAACTCTTCGGGTTTCACGCCGGCGAGCCCTGCGCCGGCGAACACCCCGGCCAATTCCAGGCGCAGGGCGGGGCGCAGGGCCGCCGGCCGGTAGCCCGTGCCCCGGGCCAGGTGGAGTTCCTGACGGCCGGGGATGAACAGCATGGCCTGGGCGTTGATTCCGGTCATGTAGCTGGCGGTGAGGGACTGGCGCATCCATTCGGCGTCCACCTCCGCCGACGCCCCCTTCGCCCGGTCGCATAGGCATTGGCCCCGGGCGTCATGGGGCGCCCCCGTGACCCGGGGCCCATTGCTGGCCGCCAGCCAGCCGTCCTTCAGGTCGTCCCGGTGGATGCCATCCAGGCCCCGCCAGACCACGCAAGCGGTGGTCGCATCCGCCAACAGCACGTAGTGGCTGGAACCCACCGGTTCGGCGCTGAACCGGCGGACCGCCCCGGCCACGTCGGATTCCTCCGCCAGCATCCGGCGTAGGCGCAAGGTCAGGGGCTCGGCGGCGGGCAGACGCGGCCCGTCGTGGTTCAACAGCACGCAGGCCACCAAGCCCCGGTCGTTCATTCCGCTCACCACGCCGATGGATCCCGGCCAGCCAATGCTGGCGTAGGTTCTGGGCCCGGCACCCCGGACGATACTCACCAGGGTGCCCGGACCGAGGATCTTCGCCGGGTAATAATCCATGTTCCGGGCGACCATGAGCGGTTGCTCCTTCGTAGGCCCCCGGATCAGGGCGGAACACTGGGTGTCCACCAGGGCGTTGGCCTCGAGGAGATCCGACGGCGGCAATCCGGCGGCTTGGGCCAGGGCGGTGATCTCGGCCCGATCATCCGCGCTGATGGCCGCCACATTCGCCTGGAAGCGGGTGCCGTGCCGGCCCAACAGCAGCCGGGGCGTCCAACCCATGATCTTCAACAAGTGCCCCGTGCCCTTCCCCAGCAGTTCCCCCTGGGCCCGGCCCCGGGTTTCGGCATCTCCGGTGAATTCCGCCAGGGGCAGATCCCCCACCACCCGCACGGTCCCTCCCGCGGTGGTTCCCGGCACATAATCCAGGGCCTCGGCACTGGTGGCCGCCGTCACCAGACTGGCCAGGAAGCCCAAGCCCCCCACCACCGCGATGATGAATCCAAGGAAGAAAAAGCGCCGGAACTTGGTCATGACCACCCCCGCAGGAATAATAACTTAACGATCGTTAAGTTATTTTCAAGGCTGAAAAATCAGCCCATAAACTCCATTTTTCGTACATGCGAGCATGCGAGCATTCGAGCTATTTCCCCCGAATCCCCTCCAACATTGTCCAGTAATCCTGCCCACCCCGACCCAGGTTTTCTGCCCGGGCGTAAGCCGCTTCCACTCCGTCCAGCAAGGGCAACGACATGCCCACCTGACCAGCCAGACCCTGGGCTAAGCGCAGGTCCTTGTGCATCAGGGCGACGGCGAATTGCGGGGCGACATCCCCGGCCAGGACCTTCTGCTTTTTGAGATCCGCAACGCCTGAACGCCCGGCGTTCTGTTCCAGGGCGGCAAAGAACGCCCCGGGGGCAACACCCGCCCCCTCCGCCAGGGCCAGGGCTTCGGCGGTGGCTTGCCACACGCCGGCAATGGCCAAGTTCAGGGCCAACTTCGCCGCCATGGCCTGGCCTACCGCCCCCATGGGCACCAGGATCCGGGCCAGACCCCGGCCATCCTGGGCTTCGTAGATGCCCCGGATGCGCTCCACCGCATGATCGTCGTCGCCGACGTAAAACACCGTCGTCCGATGATCAGCCCCGGGCTTGCTGCCAGTGAAGGGCATGTCCAAGAACGCCGCGCCCCGGGCCGTCACCAGATCCCGCAGCGCCCGGCATTCCCCGACCCCCACGGTGCTGTGGAGGCACACCGTCATGCCGGCATGGAGGTGATCGGCGATGCGTTGCCCCAGGGCCAGGGCCGCCGGGCCGTCGCTGACGACGATGGCAATCACGTCGGCCCCCCGGACCGCGGCCTCCAGATCACCGATAAAAGCCGGGTGTTCCGGTTTGGGCGTACGATTCCAACCCCGGACATCATGGCCGTCGTTACGCCAATGCCGGGCCCAGATGGACCCAATCAAACCAAGGCCGAGGACGGCGATGCGCATGGGGAAACCCGAAGGAGGACCGGTGGGTTCACCACCGGAACAAGTTACGCCACCAGGCGGATGTCGATACGGTTCGCCCGTTGCTCGATGCGGATTTCCTGGTCCAGGCTATCCCGGTATTTTTCCCGCAATTCTTCGGCAAAATCCCGGGCGGCGAACAGGTCGGGTTGACCCATACCATCGTGAAACTCAAACCGATCCACTCCGCCGCAACGGTGGAGGTAGCTCACCAGGCGTTCGACCGTGGGGGAAATCAGGGTGCTCGGCATGGGAACCTCGCTGGCGGACACCGTGGGGATCACTGTGTCCTCAGCAGACTATGCCAAGCCTGCATCCTTACAGCAAGTCCCACGCACTGTCCCTCCCTACATCAAAAATTCCTTGGCGAGGATTCCCCGCATCCCAGCATCCCGGACATGGCACTCTCCGCACCCGCCGCTGTCGATCCCCGCCACCTCACCCAGCACCTGGAGATCACCCTCGCGGCCAACGGTCTGCCCACCACCGGGGCCGCTTCCGATGTGCTGGCCATCGCCGGTCATCTGGTGGAGGCCTATCGGGAAAAAACCCGGCTCCTGGCCGGCCACCTGTGCCCGCCTGACCGGCGGATCCAGGATTTCCTGAATCGCCATTTCGCCGACATCATCCCCAGCGCCGGCCCGGTGCAGGTACCAGACACCAGCATCATGCTGGACCGGCCAGGTCTGGCCCGGCTGCTCAGCCTGCCCACCGACCAGGATGAGTTCCACGCGCCGCTCCTCAGTTCCTACCGCACGGCCCAGGGCGTGCTCCACAATCCCAAGAGCGACCGCCGGACCACCGCCGGCAGCTTCCATGTCGCCGAGGGCGGCCTGCCTGTCCCAGGGGACAAAAAGGCCGTCCCCAAGCTGACCTTCGCCCGGCTGCTCCAGGCGGCGATCAAACCGCCGGATGCGGATCTGGTGCTGCCCTACACCAGCGGCCGGCCCCAGGTCGCCCATAGCTGGGTGTCCCTGCTGATGCGCCCCCTGGTGCGTCCGGCGATTCCCGGCGGTGATCCCGCCCAGACCATGGAAATCCGGGCCTTCGCCCCGGGATCCTTGGTGAGCAACCTGGATTTCCTCGAAGAGATTTTCGGCAACGGGGGTAATCCCTATCTGCCCGACCACGATGCGGCCCTGGATGCCGATCACTGGACCGGCCACACCGGCTGCCTGGTCCTCGCCCCCCACATCACCGGTTGCACCAAGAAGGACCTGGGGCTGCCCCACATCAGCCAGGCCACCGAACGGCAGCGCCGGGACAAGATGTGCTGGGCGAATGAGGACGAGAAATACAACGACGGTCAAGCCTGCAAGATCACCTGCCGCACCGCCGACGGGGTGATGCTCACGATCATCGCCGACAATTATTACGGCTACTGCAAAAAAGAGGTGAAGACCCAGATCAGCTTCAGCGCCAATCTGCTGGGCCAGGCGGAGGAGGAGCACGCCGGCGGCGCCCTGGCCTTCCCCAGCTACAATCTGGGCGAGGATTTCCGGGTCGACTCCAGCACCAGCATTAACAATGCGGGCTGGGAAGACGTCGTCCGGGAACAGGCCGGACTGATGGAGCTGCAGCCGGAAGGCTACGGCATCGACCGGAAGTTCCCCGACATCTTGTACGTCCCCGGGGATGTGCGGCTGAGCGTCCAAGATCAGTCGGTGACCTGGACCGTGGACGGCCACGAGCGCCGGCTGCGCCTGCACCCGAATACCTCCTATGTGCTGCCCTCCGGCTACAAAGTGCGGATGGAAAAGCACCCCGGCGCGGCCAGCTGGCGGTTGGTGGGGACCGAACCCGAGGGCACCTTCTGCCACAAGCCCTGCACCGTGTCCGGGGGCGGCAAATCGGAGATCAGCAAGAGCATCGCCGACGTGTTCCTGTATGGCCCCCTTCACGTCAACGACCTGCCCTCGGACCTGACCCGGGTCGCCACCCTGATCAGCCGGGATTACAGCGACCGCTTTCTGCCGGAGCACCGTCCGGATTACGCCGCCCGGGCCAGCAACCGCTCCCGGCCCCTGCTCTCCCCGGAGCGCAGTCTGGGCAGCGTGATCAAGCTGTTCACCCCCAGTCCGGCGGAGTTCACCCCGGCCTACAATGCCTGGTTGGCCACGATCCCCACCCGGATCCTCACCCTGCTATTCATGGTGAAACGCTTCTACAAGGCCGAATGGGGCGCCGACTGGCGCAGCCATTTCACGGTGGACATCGTCAACGGCGCCCCCGGCCACCAGCTCAAGCTGGATGGCCGGCCCCTGGTGGCCACGTACCTGCGGATCGGCATGGATGACGACGGCACTTGGCGGACCTACAAGCTGCGTCAGGACTTCATCGCCGCGGATAAGGTGCAGATGGAGGACGACATCAGCGTCAGCACCGTGGTGCCGACAAAGAACCTGCCCTTCGTTTCCCCTCGGATCACCGGGGCCAGCGTGAAGCTGGTGACCAACTGCGAAGAACGCCTGTTCCAGCGTCCGGACGACGCCGTCCACCGGGGTTTGGACAAGCAGGCCGAGGTGGACCTGTCCGGGGGCAATGGCCCGGTGTTCATCAGTAATTTCCAACCCCTGACCAAAGTCGAGGCCACCGAACTGGTGGATGATGCCATCGGTTTTGCGAAGTGGACCGAGCCGATGCGTCGACTGATCGCCCGGGCTGCCAAGGGCGAAGGTCCGAAATATGTGGTGTCATCGGCCCATCCCCGAATCGTTGACGGCAAGCCGTCGAAGAACCCTCGCTACCTGCAAAGCCGCCCTGACCGGGTGGATGCCCGGGGCGCCTGGCTGGCGGAGGTCGGCCAACGCCTGCATCGGCGGGTTCCTGCGGAATCCCCCATCACCGTGCCGGTGGACGCCGTCCTGCCCGGCCGGCGGAACAATCCCCCGGAAACCGGCGTTCGCTCCCTGGCGGTCCACAATCCGATCCATTATCTGGAGTTGCCCGAACTGTTCATGGAGTTCGCCAGCAGCCTGACCGGAAAATCCCCCTCCACCACCGGGGCGGGCAGCGAGGGCGCCCTCACCAAGGCACCGTTCAACGCCCTGGATCCGATCATCGACCTGGACAACGCCCTGCTGTCGATGGTGCTCACCGGCCACGATGGCTTCACCACCAGTGCCGGCTGCATTGGCCCACGGATCAAGGTCGGCCACGACATCAGCCTGCTGATCCCGGAAATCTGGTGCCGCCTGCCCATCGCCCAGCGCAGTGCCAAGTGGCTGATCCAAGAAGGCCATCTGGAACGCCTCCAGGACTTCACCAACGAAGGCCGCCAGGTCCTGGCCAGCCGCCTGGGCTACCGGATCACCTCCCGGTTCGTCCACACCTTCTTCGGCAAGGTGTTCGACAATCCGGCAGCGGTGTTCGACACGACGATGCTCCAACCCGAGACCCAGGACCTGGAATCCTTCGTCGACGGCATCGATAACATCGTCGAAGCCCAGGCCCGGTGCGCCCACCAGTACCTGGATGATGGCGCCGCCCAGGTGGCCAGCCCGCCATTGATCGCCCTCTTGGACGTCATGGCCACCGGCCTGCACCAGGGCAAGACCATCGACGATCCGACGATCCGCCAGCTATTCACCCGGGAGGCCGTGCTGGCTTCGGACTGGTACCGGAAGCGCCTGGAATCCCAGCAACTCCAGGACATCCGGCGCATCCAACGCCAGGTGGACAACCTGCGGACCTTCCTGGCCCGACCGGGGGATGCCGCCATCGCCAAACGTCTGGCCCTGGCGGACCGCCTGGCCCGGGCGGAGGCCCGCTTGGCCCAGGTTTCAGCTCCGGCCTGGTTGGATTCCCTGGTGGGCACCCTGGGCCGGCACCACGCGCTGTAAGGGTGATTCAGGCGACGTTTCCCGGGGATGACCTGGAAAACGTCGCCTTGATCAGGCCTGGACCAGGCGGGTGGGTTCTTCCACCGCCGGCAGGTAATCCTGGGTTTCCATCGCATCCATGGCGGCATAGACCCGGTCTTCCCGTCCCTTCACCCCGGCCCGCAATTCGCACCGGGCCAATACCGTGATGTCTGGATCCGGGCCCAGACCCAGTTGTCGACGGATGACGGTGATCTCAGCCTCGATCAGGTTCGCCCGCTCCCGCAATTCCCGCCAACGTTCTAGGGACTTCCTCGATTGGCTCTCCGGAGCCACCTGGAGTCCGCGACCGGATTGCAGCGCCGCTATCTGATTTTCCTCCAGACCGAACAGCGCGCCGGACAATGTCAGGCGACCGATTTCCTCCAGGAGCTCCCGCCGTTCCTGGCGCAGTAATTCCTCCCGATGCCGCCGATGCCGTTGCCGGAACACGCCAGAAAGCCGGGTCAACAACCCAGGTTTGCTGGCAATCTGGACAGGCATCGTGGCGCTGATGGCTCGACGGCGCCGTTCACTAATTGGCCGGGGTGGCCGGCCTGAAGACGCCAGCGGATCCACCACCTCAATTTCGTCGCTGGGGGGAGTGACAGGGACCGAGCCGGAAGCCAGGCAGATGGCACAGAGGTGATCCTGGCCATCAGACCAGGATTCCTGGGGCAGACAGCAGGCATTACAGAGAAAACAGGTGACCTCCTCATCAGCATCCCAGCGGATCCGAAACTCATCTTTGCCAATCCGCAGTAGATCCCCTTCCGACAGGGTGGCGACCTGACATTCCACACCATTGACCAACACTGGACGCAGGGAGCTATTTTGGACCACGCACATCCCGTCGATGATGCTCACCTCCACCACCCCAGCATCCAAGCCCTGGCGGACGATGCGGAATACCCGGGGACGATCCACCCAGACAGGGATTTTTCGCCCCGGATCCAAGCCACCCAGCATTTCTAAACGGAAGGCCATGCAGGGGCATACCGCCGGGATAAGACCAAGGCAACCGGGATGTCCCAGACCCGCTGAAATTCTCCCGGAGCCCACTCCAAGCTGGTGCCTTGGGACCCTAAGCCAGGCTACGAGGGTGCGGTCCCCATCACCCCGACTGGCCATCTTCTCACTGCTCGACTGGCCCAATGCCTGCCGTTGGCCCAGACCTTTGTCTGACAGTGGTTTCTACGTAGAATCCGTGGGCCATGCCCAGGATATCGTCCACGCCTCTAGCCGTCTTGCCCAACGCCATGTGATCCCCCCGGAGGCCCTATCCGGGCGTCCCCAGCTCCAGGATTACCTCATCCGATTATGGGCCGAGCATCTGCCCGATCTGATCTTGGCGGCGGACGATGTGGCGGTCCAGGAACTCGATCTGCTCCACCAGCAGATCGGGGCTCGGCCAGGGTTGCTGGAACTGACCAGGATCCTCGTCCGCTCCCTGGGCGACCCGGGCCATACCCGTACCCTGCGAAGCAAGCACGCCACCCAGGAATTGGCCGAACGTCTTGGCCTGCGAACCCCCGGCCAACGCGTGTGCGACCATTTCTCCGAGGCCCTGGCATTTGCCCAGGACGCAGGGTTTCCCGTGGTCGTGAAGCAAGAATTCAACTGGGCGGGCCTGGGGGTGCGGATCTGTCGTGATGCAGAACAGCTGGCGCTGGCCTGGACCACCCTGTCAGGCCAGGGGCGGCTGGCGGTGCAACGCTACATCGCCGGCCAGTCGGCCATGAGCGATGCCACCAGTCACGCTGGGCGACTCCTGGCCACCAGCATGTACTGCAAACTCAACATCTGGCCGGACGGGATCGGACCCAGCTGCGTGGTCCGTTCGGTCGATCATCCTGAAATGCTGGAAAGTACCCGACGTTTGGCCACCGCCACCGGCCTCAGTGGCATCTTCAGTCTGGATTTCCAGATCGACGCTTCCGGGCAGGCCTACCTCTTGGAATGCAATCCCCGTCCGATCCCCACCAGTCACCTGGATCCCCGATTGTTCCAGGCCCTACGCCATCTGTTGCCCGGCGGATCGGATGTCGTCATTGGACAACCGCCAATTCCCAGGGAAATCATCCTATTTCCCAAGGAACTGCGCCGGGATCCCCGCAGTTCCTATTTCGCCACCGCCCACCACGACGTGCCCTGGGATGAACCGGAACTGATCCCCCGACTCATGGCCCACCCATGACCATTCGGGGAGGGCCGACAATACACGAGCCTGACAGCAGGACAGGGTACCTCGATGAAAATGTCCGGTCGTCCGGTCGTCCGGACTGGCGCCGCAAAGAGCGCTCCGTCATGGTCATCCAGCGTTCCATTGCGGCGCCCTGGACAGCAGGACCTGACTGGGCCAACCCGAACTGACGCCAGATCCTTGCCTGGGCTGTGACGGCAGCGTCTGCCATCTCCTGGCGCAAACCGATCCACACCTGACACCACCCTGACATTCACCTGAGGGGCGGATGCGGACCAGGGATTGGCGCTCGGTGGACTTGTTGGAAACTCAGCTCCGGGAGCGATCCCCAGCCTCTGTCCGCTCACCCCATCCCCCAATCCTCCATGCACGTTCTCCTCATTGAAGATAACGACCGCCTGCGGGAGAATCTCGCCGCCGGCCTGCTGTCCGTTGGCTACCAGGTGGAGGTCGGCGCCGATGGCATTGAAGGCTGGCAGTTGGCCAGCACCGCGACCCACGACCTGATCATCCTCGACCGGATGCTCCCGGGATTGGACGGCCTGGAGGTCCTGCGCCGCCTGCGCCGCTCCGGTTCGGCCATCCCCGTGCTGCTGCTGTCGGCGATGGACACCGTCCAGGACCGGGTGGACGGCCTGGATGCCGGCGCCGACGACTATCTGACCAAGCCCTTCGCCGTGACCGAACTGCTGGCCCGGATCCGCGCCCTCCTCCGGCGCAAGGACCAGCGGAGCGATCCGGTGGTCTGCATCGAGGACCTGGAGGTGGACACCGTGGGCCGGATCGTCCGCCGGGCTGGCCGACGGGTCGACCTGACCCGCAAGGAATACGCCCTGCTGGAGTGCCTGCTTGCCAAGCCCGGGATCCCGGTGACCCGCCTGGAACTGACCGAACGCCTGTACTCCATCGATGACGGCCTGGCGGACAACTCCATCGAGGCCCTGGTGGGCCGCCTACGGCGCAAGCTCCAGCCCGCCGGCACCCCGCCGATCCTCCACACCCGCCGGGGCTTTGGGTACCTCCTGGGCGGAGCACCGGAATGATCCGTTCCAGCCTGTCCCGCCGGATCACCGGGGCAGTCCTGGGCATCACTTCGTTGATGGTCCTCCTCGCCGCCATTGCCACCTGGCTGGACACCCGGCAGATCCTCTTGTCAGGCATCGACCGGGAACTCACCGGCATGGCCAAGCACCTGCGGCAGCGGGATCGGGAGATGCCCCCGGAGAACCGCCCGCCCCGCCTGGGACCACCCCAGAACAACGAAAACCGGCGCCTGATCCAGATTCAAGATGCGGCCACCGGCCAGGACCTGCTGCGCCTGGGCCTGAAGCCGGAAGACTCGTTGTTTGCCGATCCCCCCACCGGGGATCCGGAACGACCGACCTCCCTGAACCTGGCCAGCGGCCGATGGATCCGGGTCATGGGCCTGGAACTCCAACGTCCGCCGCCCTTCATCACCACCAGGAAGTCCGACCAGCCCGTGCGGGTACGCCTGGGGTTCGATCTCAGTTCGGTCCACACCGAATTGCGCCGGTCCGCCGGAGTGCTGCTGGTGGTCTGGCTGCTCGCCAGCCTCTTCGCCTGGATCGCCGTGCGCATCGTCCTGGCCAGCATCCTCCGACCGATCCGGGCCCTGGAGGATGCCATCGGGCAACTGGGACCTAGCGACCTGGATGCCCGGGTCCCGGATGCCGCCGGCCCCGAGGAGCTGCGGCGGATCGTCGTTCGTCTGAACGACCTGATGGACCGCCTGGCCCAGGCGTTCCGCCGGGAACAGGCCACCATCGCCAACATCGCCCATGAATTGCGGACGCCGGTCACGGTCCTGCGCACCACCCTGGAATTCCGCCAGCTGGCTGGACCGGCGCCCGAAGAAGCCGCGGTCCTCGCCACCTGCTTGGAAACCGTCCACCGGATGCAGACCCAGGTAGCCAACCTGCTGCTGCTGGCCCGCCTGGAGGCTGGCAAGGAACCCCTGGAGACCGACCTCACGGATGTCGCCCTGCTGCTGCAGGATGCCCTGCAGCCCTGGCTGGCCAAAGCCAAAGGCCGCCACCAAATCTGGCAGCTCGCCATTCCCGAATCCCTGGAAGTGCAGACCGCCGACGGCCACCTGCTGCAGATCCTCAACAACCTGCTGGGCAATGCGGTCCTCCATTCGCCCACTGGTTCCACCATCGACGTCGCCCTGACCACGGACGGTGATGGACTTCGCCTGGTCGTCGCCAATCCCTGCCCCGACCCGGTGGATCCCCAGCAACTCGGCCAAGCCTTCTACCGCGGCGACCACGCCCGCCAGGCCAGCGACCACAATGGCCTGGGGCTGGCCCTGTGCGGCCGGCTGGCCCGTCTGCTGGGCGGCACCCTGACCCTGGGCGTGGCCGATGGGGTGTTCACCGCCCGGCTGAGCGTGCCGGGACACCCCGGTACAGCGCCCGTTCCTGCCTGAACCGGATCCGGCCGGTCAGCACGACCGACCGGTCAGAGCCTCCCACGCCAGCTGCAACGCGGCGGTGGCCGCCCGCTGCTGGACCCGCTGGCGTTCCCCGGCGCCGGTGATCCGGCGTTGGGCCACGCCCCGGGGATGGGCCACCGCCAGGTACACGGTGCCCACAGGATCTGCGGTGGTGCCACCCCCGGGGCCGGCGAAACCGGTGGTGGCGATGGCCACATCCACCCCCAGGCGCTGGCGGGCCCCCTCGGCCATGGCCCGGGCGCAGGCTGCGCTCACCACGCCGTCCCGGGCGATGAGGTCCGGGTCCACGCCCAACAGGGACTGCTTGGCCTGGGGCGTGTAGGCGACAATGCCCCCGGTCAGCACCGCCGAGGCCCCAGGCACGCCCCCCAGCAGGGCCGCGACCTGGCCCACGGTGCAGCTTTCCGCGGTGGCGATGGTCTGTTTCTTCTTCGTGAGCAGATGGATCAGGCTGGGGGCCAGGCCCGGAGCGGGCAGTAGCCAGGGTTGCAACGGCTTGCGGTAGGGCGCGAGGCGGCGGGCGATCTGGGCCGGCCGACCGACGGCGCGGATGGTCATGTGCCCCGTGTCGCTGACGGTGATTCCCACCATCGGTTCGGCCTCGCTCAGCAAGCCAGGAATCAATTCCTGAACCGCGGATTCCCCCAGGCCCGCCAGCCATAATTCCCGTACTGCAGGAACGCGCAGGCCCGGCACCAGGTCGGGCAGGCGGGCGATCAGACGCTCGGCCATGGCCTTCATTTCGTGGGGCACGCCGGGCAGGCAGGCGATCCACGGTCCGTCGCCGGGGAGCTTCGCCAGCAACCCCGTAGCAGTGCCCCGATCGTTGGCCAGCATGGTCGAACCCCTGGCATCAGGGCCTGACGGCGATTGCTGTCCGGCACAACCATCCCCGGGCGCATCTTGGCGTACCACGCCAGCACGGCCTTCCACGCCGCCGCCCGGGGTTCCAGGGGTCGGCCCATCAGGGTCG
>CANIXE010000029.1 GCA_947470885.1 Planctomycetota bacterium | reverse complement strand
CGGACATCGCCGATTCTGCCGAAAGCACATCCGATGCCGGCCAGGAGGCCGGCGCTCCCGGGAACTCCACCGCGTCACCGGCCGCGCTGGGCTCACCGGGCTCTTCCCCGGGAGCGCCGGCCCCCTGGCCGGCTCGGGAAATCTCCGGCACGTCGGACATCGCCGATTCAATCCAAATCTCATCCACAGCCAAACTCGGCGCTCCCAGGACCTCCGCCGCCGGCAGCGACAACACCTCCACCACGGGGGGCAGCGGCCAATCCACCAGTCCGATGGGACGGGCCACGGTCAGGACCGCCACGTGGGGCAATCCCGGCCATTCCGCCAACGCGAACTCCCTCCCTGGGGACGCCGGCAGGGGCAATGGCTCCACCAGGGGAAAACCCGGCCATTCCGCCAGTTCAAAGACGAATTTCGGAGCTTCCAGAATCACCGACCAGATGGGGGCCGGGGCCGCCACCAGGGCCGCCTCGATCTGACCCAGAACCGGCGGGGCTTCCCCCGGAATCGGGGCTTCCCCCGGAATCGGAGCTTCCCCCGGAATCGGAGCCTCCCCCGGGATCCAGGCGACCGGCGGGATCTCCACCTTCGCTTCGACCACCACCGGTTCCGACACCAAGGCAACCGGCTCTCCCGGCACTCCGCCCGGGCTCGTCGCAGCCACCAACGCCGGGTCGACGAGGCCTTCCGCTTCAATCTTGCCGGGCTGGACCAGGACATCCACGGGGGACGTCGGCGTTTGTTCCGGTTCCCCCTCTTTCCCTGTCCCAGCCAATGGAAGGGCGCCAACCGCCTGGACGGTATCCCCCCCGATGCCAACGGCCGCCACCGGTTCCGGGACGGGTGGCGGAGGCGGCGGCGGATGGAGAATCTCCCAGTGGCGCTTGAAGCCCCCTTCCACATCCGCGGTGCGGGCGAGGACGCCGTCCAGGTCGCAGGCCTCGTTCAATTCCCGGAGAAACCGTTCCTCGTCGGATTCCAGACGCTCGTCCCGGGCTTCGGCCTCGGTCACCGCGTCTTGCTCCTCGTCGGTGGGTTCGGCCTTGGGGACCTGGGGGGTATAGGTCACCAGGGGCGGCTTGCGCTGGCGCTTGCGCCAGGGGACCTCCGGGGGCAGTTCGCCGGGGGGCCGGGCCCGTTCCTCGTCGTCCCGCCAGCGCAGGCGCACGTCGCCGTACTGCTCCAGCTGGCGGGATTCGAAGTAGCGTTTGCGGGTGCCCTCCAGGGTGCCCATCAACAGGGTGACCCGACCCAGGAGGGTCGGCTCGCGTTGGAGTTCGGCCTGCAGACCTGCGGTGTCCCCGGCCAGGGTCGCCTCCTTGGCGGTGGCCACCAGGCGCTCGATGGTGTCTTCAAGGGGGATGTCGTCCTTCAAGACGGTCCGCGGGCCGGTGGCACCGATGCGCTTCAGCACCGCCTCCCACTCGTTGAACAGCAGACCGGCGTGGAGTTCCCCCAGGTCCAGGCCCTCGGCCTCCGCCGGGTCGTCGGGGACATTTTCCCGGAATTGACGGAGGCTGCGCTTGCCCCGGAGTTCCTCGGCCTGACGCAGCAAGCCGGCCACTTCGCTGAACCGGCGGTAGGCCAGCAGCTTGCCGATCAGGTCGGTGCGCGGGTCCAGGTCCTCGTCGTCGGTGTCCTCGGCCTGCTCCTCCTCGGGGGGCGGGGCCACGGTCCGGGCCTTGATCTCCAACAGATTGGCCGCCAGAGAGATGAAATCCCCGGCGGCTTCCAGGTCCAGTTCGCCCCGTTCCTGCCAGGTGCGGATGGTGGCGACGAACTGGTCGGCAATCTCCGCCAAGGGGATGTCGAGGATGTTGACCTCGGCCTTGCGGACGAGGTGCAACAGCAGGTCCATCGGCCCACTGAACGCATCCACGGCCACCGCGTACCCCAGGTTGACGGGGTCCGCGGGCTCACCGGCGGGAGCCGGAGCCGGGACGGGCTCAACGCTGGGTTCGAGGACCTCGACCATGGGCGGGGACAGTAGAGCCTGACGGTGGCTGGGAAGGAGGGCTTCGGAATGTCCCAGGTCGAGTTCCAACGGCCCCAAGAACCGCTGGACATCCCGACTATTTACCCCTTGGCCGGATCCCGCTTCCCGGCCAGAATTTCTTCCAACTCCACCACCCGCAGCTTCAGGCCCATCACGTCCCGGCGCAAACTGAACACCAGGGCTGCGACTTCCGGCGGAGCATGGGCCAGCAACGCCGCTTCGATGAACGCTCGTTCTTCTTCAGGTGATAAATGGAGGATCTTCACCCAGTCGGGAATCCGTTCCAACGGTGGGGGTCGGCGGTCAGTCCGAACCAATTGCACAAATGAGGAGGATACCCCCGCCATTTCCGCAAATCTGCGTACGGTGAGACCCCGGGCAGCGAGGAGGGTGGTGAAGGTTTGGTGGAAAAGAGGCAGCACGCCAAGACCTTAGCTCGTCCACTCGGTTTTGCGCCATGTTTCTTTCGTGCATCGTGCAGGATGACATGTGGTTGAATCAATTTGCATCGCCTCGAAGCCTGCCGTATGCATTGCCGACCGTCATGACCTTGCCACATCCACCGTGATTTCACACTCCCCCCCACGAGAGCAGGTCATGGGCTTCACAACGTCGGGGCATACGCCGGAAGAACGACTCCACCGGTTACGGCGCAGGACGCTCCTCGATGCCATTCCCCTGGCCGGGGTGATCCTGGCCCTGACGGGGGGTGGCTGGTGGATGTCCACGTCCGTGGACCGGGCGACCAAGACTCTCACCCAATTGACCGTTCCCAGTGTTAATCGGATGGACCACCTGGAAGGGGCGATCCGAGAATTAACCGAACATCTGGATGATCTCGCCAATGAAAATGATCCGGAACGGCGCGCGGCGTTGACCCAGGAGGTCGCCCGGCATCTCTCCACCTGCCAAGCCTATCAGGTCCAGTATCTCGAGTCGATCTCCCAGGACGAAGATCGACAACTGTATGCTTCTTTGGAAATAACGCTGAACGAGATGGCCAACCTCGCCCCGTCCCTGGGGCTGCCCAGTGATCGTCCCAGCGAAACAACCGTACGGATCGTGACTGAAAAGGCCAGGAAGCAGGCCAAAACACTGGCAGACTGGAACCAACAACGGGCGGTTCAGTTGACCCGTGAAGTCCATGACACCGCCCACCTGGCCTGGTGGGTCGGCGGTGCTGCCAGCCTGCTGGCCCTGGGCCTGTTCGGTCGATTTCTGGCTCGGATCCTCCACCGGCAACGCGATTACCTGCATGAACTCCAGGCCCAAGAATCCCAGATGCACACCCTGGTGGACAGTAGCCTGGATGCGATCATCGCCATTGATGAGGGGCAACGCATCATCGTCTTCAATCAATCGGCAGAACGGATGTTCCAATTTTCCAGCGGGGAAGTCCTGGGTAAAACCCTGGACTTACTGATTCCCGAAGCCAGCCGGGGCATCCATCCCAAGCTCGTCAGCACGTTCATCCACCGTGGCGGACCTGGCCGGATGATGGGAAGCCCGGGCGACCCTGGATGGGTGACCCGGGGTTTTGGCCGGCGCAAGGATGGCGCGTTGTTCCCCATCGAATCCAGCCTGTCCAGGATGAAGATCGATGGCCAGATCATCTGCACCAGCCAGGTGCGAGACATCACCGTCCGCCGGCAGATGGAAGCCGCGATGGAGGAGGCAAAGGCCACCGCCGAAGCCGCCGCCAAGGCCAAGGGGGAATTCCTGGCCTTGGTCAGCCATGAAATCCGCACTCCCCTCAATGGCGTGATCGGCCTGCTCCACCAATTGGGGAAGCATCCCACGGATGCTGCCGCAAGTCGGCAGATCACCTTGGCCCAGGACAACGCGCATCACCTGCTGCGGATCCTCAACGATATCCTGGATTTTTCGAAGATTGAAGCGGATCAGGTGGCCCTGGAGTCAATTCCCTTCGATCTCCACGCCCTGCTGGAACAACTCCACCACCTGTACCAGACCCAGGGTGCTAGCCAGGGCCTCTCGGTGATCTGGCAGGCAGATGCCACCCTGCCCCGGAAAATCATCGGCGACCCCCTGCGCCTGCGCCAAATCCTCGGCAACCTGCTCCACAACGCCCTCAAGTTCACCGCTGTCGGCCAAGTCACCATGGAAGTCCGGCGAGTTGGTGGCGAGGCCAACCGGATTGAGCTGGAATTTACCGTGCGGGATACCGGCATCGGCATGAGTCCCGAGGCCGTCCAACGCCTGTTCACGCCCTACGCCCAGGCCGACCGCACCACCGCCCGCCGATTCGGCGGCACTGGCCTGGGGCTCAGCATTTGCCATCGGTTGGTGACCCTGAAGGGAGGCTCGCTGCAGGCGGTCAGCAACCTGGGCGAGGGCTCGACCTTCACCGTCCGTCTCGGCTACCCCACGGTGGAAGACGAGGATACCAACCTGCTGGTCCAAGTGCCTGAGGTGATCCCCAGCCGCTGGCGGGGCCGGGTGCTGGTGGTGGACGACGAGGAGATCAATCGCCTGGTCTGCGAATCCTGGCTGCAGGATGCCGGGGTGACTACGATTCTGGCCAGCAGTGGCGCCGAGGCCCTGGAACTCCTGAAGAATGGTCCCGTGGACCTGATTCTCACCGACATCCAAATGCCCGACATGGACGGGATCGAATTGTTGAACCGCCTGGGCGAAGACGCCAAAAACAAAGGCCGCCGACCGATCCCCTGCATCGCCGTCACCGGCAGCGTGATGCCCGACGAAATCGAGCGTTGGCGGGCCGCCGGGTTCACCGGGGTACTCGCCAAGCCCCTCCAGGGGGGCGAACTGTACACCGTGCTGAGCGCCCTTTTGCCGGAAGCACTGGCGGAGGCGACCCCTCCAGAACCGTCCCAGGCTGACGCCAATGCCCTCCTAGATACCCAACTGGTGAATCGTTGGCGTTCGCTGGGGCAATTGGGCGACCTGCGCGCCGCATTCACCACCAGCTTGGGCCAGCGCCTGGCCCAACTCCGGGCCGGGCCCACCGCCCCAGAGGCCCGTCAACAACTCCACGCGTTGACGGGGGCGGCGGCAAATCTGGGCCTGAGTGCATTTGCCCACGTATCGCGGACTCTGGAAGCCCAGGCGGCCCAGGGCCTGATTCCGGAGTCTGCCGCCATCGAGGACCTGGCCGCGGTGGCCCAGAAAAGCCTGGAGGCCTTGAACGGCTAACTGTGCTATCCCCCAGACTTAACGCTCGGGCCAGGGCCGGCCCAGGGCCGCCGGACCCGGGGCCGACCGCCCCGCCAGGGCCAGGGCGATCAACGCCACCAGATAGGGCAGGGCCTGGAACAGCTGGTGGGGCACCACCCGGGCCCCGGGCAGACTTTGTAGCCCCTGTTGGGCGGACTCCGCCAGGCCGAATAGCAGGCAACCCACCACCAGGCCCCCCACAGACCACCGGCCAAACATCACCAGGGCGAGGACGACAAAGCCTGTGCCCCCGGTCATGAGAGGCACGAAGGCATGGGTGCGCATGGTGCTGAGGTACGCCCCCGCCAGGCCCGCGCAGGCGGCGGCGAACAACACCGCACCCCAGCGCACCCCCAGCACCCGGACGCCGCTGGCGGCCAGGGCATGAGGATCTTGGCCCACGCCGTGGAGCACCAGGCCCAGGCGGGTCCGCCGGCGCACCAGGGCTAGAACTCCCGCGAGCACCAGGGCGAAGGCCGTCATCCCATACTGGTCAAACAGCAGTGGCCCCACCACCGGCAGCTCCCCCAGGGCGGGGATACCCGTCCAGCCCCGGGTGAAACCGGAACCAGCGGGCAGGTCGGTGAGGCCCCGGTCCTGGAGAATCCGCCAAGCCGCTCCGGTCCCCCCCACCGCCAGGAGGTTCACCGCCATCCCGGCGACGATCTGATCCGCCCGGCAAGTCAGGCTCACCACCGCGAACACCCCGCCCAGGGCCATGGCCGCCAACACCGCCGCCCCCAAGCCCAGCCAGGGATTGCCGGTGGCGGCGGTGACCGCGAAGGCGGCGAAACAGCCCGCCAGCATCAGCCCCTCGATGCCGATGTTGAGGACCCCCGCCCGCTCGGCGGCCAGTTCCCCCAGGCCCGCCACCAGCAACGGCGTGGCCGCGGCCACCGCCCCGGTGAGCAAGGCGTCGACCAGGATCCCCGCGCTCATCGCCGCCCCCGGAAAAATCCCGCGGCCAGAACCAGGGCCACCGCCGCTCCCTTGGCCACATCCCCCAGGTCATGGGGAATGCCCAAACGACGCTCCCACTGCCGACCGCTGATGTCCAGGCCGGCGAAAAACAGGGCGGCGGGGATCATCCCCAAGGGATGCAGCCGGCCCAGCAGGGCGACGGCGATCCCGGCGTAGCCATAGCTCTGGGCATCCCCGGAGAGGAACCAGGTGACTCCGGCCACCTGGAACGCCCCGGCCAGGCCAGCCAACGCTCCGCTACCCAGGGCCGCCAGGCGCCGCCGGGATTCCACCGGAATGCCCGCCAGATCCCCCGCCACGGGATTGAGCCCGATCACCGTGAACTCGAAGCCCAGGGCGGTCTGACGCTGGACCAGCCACGACGCCACCGCCAGGGCCACCGCCAACGGTGCCGCCAGGGTCAGGGCCGTCCCCGGCAGCAGCGCCCCCAGACGGGCGGCCTCGGGCACCAGGGCACTCTGGGGCGCGGCGGTGGTGGGATCGTGGAGCGGCCCTTCCACGAGCGCCCCCAGCACCCGGGCGGCGACGACGTTCAACAAAATGGCGGACAGCACCAGGGGCACGCCCCGCCAGCGGTCCAGGCCATAGGCCAGGGCACACCACAACGCGCCAGCCCCGGCGCCAGCCAGGGCCGCCAGCCACGGGGACAGCACCGACGGAGGCAAGGCCAACAGCACCGCCAGGGCGGTAACCGCACCCATCAAATACTGGCCCTCGGTGCCGACATTCAGCACCCCGCAGCGGAAGGCCAAGCCGGCGGCAAGGCCGGTCAGCAATAACGGTGTGGCTTCCTGGGCCCAGATGCCCAGGCGCAGGGGCGATCCCGCCAGGCCCCGCCAGGCGGTGGCCAGGACCTCCCCCGGGGCGTATCCCACCAAGGTCAGCCCCGCCAGGATCAGCCCCAGGGCGGCCACGGCGGCGGCGAAGGGGATCAACGCGGGCCACACGGTGCGGGCGGCGATCATGGCGTAGGGCTCCCCAACATCAGCCCGGCAATGGCGGATCTCTCCCGACTGGGGGCTTCCCGGATCCGCCCACCGAACAGCACCAGCACCCGGTCCGCCACCGCCAGCAACTCCTCCAGATCGTGGTGGATCAGGAGCACCGCCGCCCCGGCGTCCCGGGCGGCGGCCAGGGCCCGCAGCACGTCGGCGCTGGCCGCCAGGTCCAGACCCCGGGTGGGATTCACGGCGATGATCAAGCCGGGATTCCGGTGGAGCTCCCGGGCGATCACCACCTTCTGCTGGTTGCCCCCGGACAGGTCCTGGGCCGGGGTGTCCGGGCCGCCTCCCCGCACGCCGTAGCGGGTAAGCAAGTCCACCGCGTGGGCCCGCCAACGCCCCAGGCGCAACCAGCCCCAAGACGTGGCGAAGGGAAACCGGCGATGCTCCTTCAACACCAGATTATCACGGAGACTCAACGGCAGCACCAAGGCCTCGTGCTGGCGGTCGTCGGGGATCAGGCCCAGGCGGCGGATGCCCCCCAGACGGTCCTCTGGCGCCAAGCCCGGGGTGGTCACCGCCCGGGCATCCCGGAGGATCGCCCGGATCAGGGGTTCCTGGCCATTGCCGTCGACCCCGGCCACGGCCACCACTTCTCCGGCCCGGACGGTGAAGGACAGGTCGTGGAGCCCGCCGCCCTCCAAATTCCGGACCTCCAGGCGGGACTCCCCCGGGGAAGCCGTGGCGTGCAGGCCCAACACCGGCGGAACCTCCCCCACCATCAACCGGGTCATGGCATCCCGTTCGGGCCGAGGGCCGTCGTACACCACCCGACCCCGGCGAAGGATCGTCACCGTGGGGCAGAGGCGCTCCACCTCGTGCAATTTGTGGCTGATGAACAGCACTGTGGTGCCCCCGGCAGCCAGGGCCTCCAGGGCGGGAATGAGTTCGTCCACTTCCTGGGGGGTGAGCACCGCCGTGGGTTCATCCAGGATCAGCACCCGGGTCTGGCCGCCCCCCGCCAGGAGGGCCTTCACGATCTCCACCCGTTGGCGCTGGCCCACCCCCAGGTCGGCGATCCGGGCCTGGGGGTCGATGGTCCACTGCAGCCGGCCGGCGAATTGGCGAATCCGCGCCGCCCAGGCGGCCCGATCCACCAGCCCCAGGCCCCGGCCCGCGCCCAGAATGCAGTTGTCCACCACCGTCAGGTCGTCCACCAAGGCGAAATGCTGGTGGACCATCCCGATCCCCGCCCGGGCCGCCGCCGCCGGCGATCCCCCGGGCAGATCCACGCCATCCACCCGCACGTACCCAGACTCGGGGCGAACCAGGCCGTAGAGAATCTTCATCAAGGTGGATTTGCCGGCACCGTTTTCCCCCAGGATGCCATGGACCACCCCCGCCGGGACTTGGAAATCCACACCGTCCAAGGCCGGAATGCCGGCGTAGGACTTGCTGACGCCGGCGACGGCGATCCGGGGCGGCGGGACCGGACCGTTCACGGGATGGTGATGGTCCCCGCCACCAGCTGCTTGCCGGCGGCTTCCACCTCGGCCTGGATCGCCGGGGTTAGGACGCCGCCCACCAGGGTCGGATTGAGCACCGCCACGCAGGTCCCAGAGGCAAGATTTTCCCGGACCACGCCGGGCTTCCAGGTGCCGTCGCTGGCGCTCTTCGCCACATGGGCAAAGGCGTTGTCCAGGCGGATGACCGCGCTGGCCAGGGTCCATTTCCCGGCGGCGGGGTTGGCGTTGGCGTCGCCCACGCAGCCGTAGGTCCAAACCAGGGCGTCGGGCTTGGCGGTGTTCCGCTCGGCCACGGCTTCATAGATGCCCTTGGCGGCAGCGTCCACATCGGGATAGATCTGGTCGATGCCCTGGGCGATGAAGGCTTCCGCTTGGGCCTTGTTCTGGGTCACCTGATCCCAGCTGGTGTAGGCCTCGGCCACCGTGGCGTCGGCGCGGACGCTTTTCGCCCCGGCGAGGAAGCCCCGGTAGCACGCCTTCACGGATGGAAAAGCGCCACCGCCGATGAACCCCAGCTTGCCGGATTTGGTCAGCCGGCCGGCGATCACCCCCAGTTGATAGCTGGCCTGGGACACATCGAAATCGATGGTCACGATCCCCGGCCGTTCCACGTCGGCCCCGCTGACCGCGATCCGGGTGCCTTTCAGCGTCTTGGCAACCTCGGTGGCGGGATTGAGGAATTCGTAACCGTGGGCGATGATCAGGGACCAGCCATCCGCGGCCAGGTCCCGCAGTTCCGTGGCCGCCGCATCGGCACCGACCTTCTGGATCACCGTGGTCTTTACGCCACCAGCCTTGAGCTTGTCCAGACCCTCCTTGGCGAGCTGGCTCCAGCCGCCGTCGTTGATGGAGCCGGCGGTGATCAGGGCCACGCCTTCCGCCCCTTGGGCCAAGGAAGGGACAACACAAGCCAGGACCGTCAGGAGGCGGGGGATGAGGCGCATGGGCGGGTGATAGCGGGGTGGGGCGATGATGCCAGTTGGGAAAAAGGGCATCGGGCTCGCCTTCCCCAGGCCGTAGGCAGCAGGGGCAACGGTTCGCCAGGGCAGCCCGATGGCTGGCGAAAGACGATGATCCCTTCGACTTTTATGGCCAGGACCGTCGGTATCGCCAACCGCTATCCGGGTTGCCAAGTGTTCAGGAATTCGACGACCGCCAGGTTCGCAGGGCCTGATTTGGCGCGTTGGACCCCATCCACCGCATGGTAAACGCTGGGATCAATGAGGAAATATTTATTTATGCATTTTCCCTAAGTTCCAATCACCATCCGTTGAATTCGACTTTCCAGGCTCTTTAAATGTCTTTCGATCGTTCAACGACTTCATATAAGGAAATTTATACCGATAAAAGAATATCGAAACGGCCCCATGCTCGTCGCCATGACCACCTCCATCTCGGTACCCAGCCTGCGCCGGCTTCCCCTCTACCTTCGTCTCTTGGAGACCTGGCGGGCGGAAGGCCGCACCCAGGTGAGCTGCACCCACCTGGCCGACGACCTGGGGTTCGATTCCACCCAGGTACGCAAGGACCTGGCGGCCGCCGGGGCGACGGGCCGGCCCAAGATCGGCTATGACCTCCAGGAACTGCGAGACGTCCTGCGCCGGTTCCTGGGCTGGGACAATCCCGGCGAGGCCTTCCTGGTCGGCGCCGGTCCCCTGGGACAGGCCCTGGTGGCCTACGAGGGCTTCGCCGCCCGGGGCCTGGCCATCGTCGCGGTGTTCGATCCCGCCCCCGCCCCCGGGGCGATGGTCGGGGGCAAGCCGGTGCTGCCCTTGACCAAGCTCAAGGATCTCGCCGGACGCATGCATGTGCGCCTGGGGATCCTCGCCGTCCCCGCCGACCAGGCCCTCGCCACCGGCCAGCTGATGGCCGGGGCGGGGCTCCAGGGCATCTGGAACTTCGCCCCCCTGCGCCTGGACCTGGGCGCCCAGGTGGTGGTGGAACAGGTCGACCTCGCCCAGTCCCTCGCCGTCCTTTCCCATCGTCTTGCCAGTTTGTCGAACCCGTCGGACCCCCCGAAATCACCGGAGCCCCCATGAGCACCGCCTGCGCCCCTGCCCCCGCCACGCCCCAAGCCAAGTTCGCCCGCGTGACGGAGATCCTCGACCACCACGGACGCGATCCGGCGCGCCTGGTGCCGATCCTGCAGCAGGTGCAGGAAGCCTACCGTTTCCTCCCCCAGGAGGTCATGGCCTACGTCGCCACCGCCCTGGACCTGCCCCCCAGCAAGGTCTTCGGCGTGGCCACCTTCTATTCCCACTTCGCCCTGACCCCCAAGGGCAAGCACGTGATCAAGCTCTGTGATGGCACCGCCTGCCACGTCAAAGAGTCGGTGCCCATCCTGGACGCCCTGCGCCGTCGCTTGGGCCTATCGGAAGCGAAAAAAACCACCGATGACCAGTTGTTCACGATTGAGACCGTCAGTTGCCTGGGGGCCTGCGGCCTCGCCCCGGTGTTGCTGATCAATGAGGAAGTCCATGGCCAGGTGACGCCCCAGCAGGCCCTGAAGCTCATCGAAGGCCTGGCCGCTGAGGAGGCCAAGTCATGAGCTGCTCCTGCACCGCCCCGTTCGATATCGACCAGGCCGCCGCCGGCTACGCCCGGGCCCTGGACCGCACCACCAGACGCATCGTGATCTGCGCCGGCACGGGCTGCCTCTCCGCCGGGGCGTTCAAGATCCGCGACGCGCTGTTGCGCCAAATCGCCGGGGCCGGCCTGCCCATTGTCGTAGAACTGAAGGCCGAAAGCGACGAGACCGGCATCCAGGTCGGCGCCTCGGGCTGCCAGGGCTTCTGCCAGCAGGGGCCCTTGGTCACCGTGCTGCCGGACAACATCCTCTACTGCAAAGTGGGCGAGGCCGATGTCCCCGAGATCGTCGCCACCACCTTGGTGGGCGGCCGTCCCGTGGAGCGTCTGCTCTACCGCAACGCGGATGGTCACACCTGCCGGGGTCAGGCTGAAATCCCGTTCTACAGCCAGCAGGAGCGCATCGTCCTCGCCCAGTGCGGGGTGATCGATCCCGAATCCCTGGATGCCTACTGCCACGCCGGGGGCTACCGCCAGGCGCGACGGGCCTGGCGCGAACTGGGGGACAAGGCCCTGTGCGATATGATGACCGCCAGCGGCCTGCGGGGTCGGGGCGGCGGCGGTTTCCCCACCGGGCGCAAGTGGGAGGCCTGCCGGATCCAGAATTCCCCGGTGAAATTCATCATCTGCAATGCCGACGAGGGGGATCCGGGGGCGTTCATGAACCGCTCGGTGATGGAGGGCAATCCCCATAGCGTGCTCGAAGGCATGATGATCGCCGCCCAGGCCATCGGCGCCACCGAGGGCTGGGTCTACCTCCGCGCCGAATACCCCCTGGCGGTGAAGCGGGTGCAGCGGGCGGTGGCCGACGCCGAGGCCGCCGGGTTGCTGGGGGACGACGTGTTCGGCACCGGGCGCAGCTTCCGCATAAAGGTTATGGAGGGCGCCGGGGCCTTCGTCTGCGGTGAGGAGACCGCCCTGATCGCCTCCATCGAAGGCCACCGGGGGATGCCCAAGCCCAAGCCGCCGTTCCCCGCGGAAAAGGGCCTGTGGAACAAACCCACGGTGATCAACAACGTGGAAACCCTGGCGATGGTGCCGTTGATCCTGGGCATGGGGGTGGAGGCCTTCCGCGCCCGGGGGACCAAGGGCAGCCCCGGAACCAAAACCTTCGCCCTGACCGGCCACGTGGCCAACACCGGGCTCATCGAGGTGCCCTTCGGCTGCACCCTCCGCCAGATCGTCTTCGACATCGGTGGCGGGGTGGTGATGGACGGCAAGGTCTGCGGCGAAGAAGCCTTTAAGGCGGTGCAGATCGGCGGCCCCTCCGGCGGCTGCCTGACCCGGGAGCACCTGGACCTGAAACTCGACTACGATTCGTTGCGGGGGGTCG
>CANIXE010000028.1 GCA_947470885.1 Planctomycetota bacterium | reverse complement strand
TGCGAGGTTGGAAGCAACGCAGCAGGTGCGCTCCCATTGTGTTTTCCAGGGTGAACGGATCGGTGAAGACCGTGCGGGCGGTGAAGCTGCCGTAACTTGATCCCGTCAACGGAACTGAACCGGCTGGCCGGTGGATTCGATCACCGACATCCACAGGTCGCCGTTGACGTCGACTTCCTTGCGGGCCCGGGTCGCCAGGGCCATGGGCACATGGACGAATCGGCCGTGCCAGCGGCCGATGAGCATGCCGGTATTCCCCGCCATCCCGGCGTGGACCGCGTTCCGGGCCATGTTCCAGCAGTAGACGCTGTCCGAAGGGGCCGCAGGGACGCTGCGGATGTGGTAGCTGGGATCCAGGTACTTGAGGTTTAGTTCGATGTTTCGGGCCTTGAAATGGGCGTTGATCCGGTCCCGCAGGAACACGCCGATGTCTTGGAATTTTGCGTTGCCGCTGGCGTCGGTGGACCCGGGAGTGCCGGCGAACAGGTCCTGGCCGGCGCCTTCGGCGACCACGATCACCGCGTGGCCCTTCTGGGCGAGCCGACGCTCCAGGTAGGCCAGCAGGCCCTTCTCACCCTCCAGGGCCACGGGGACCTCCGGGATCAGCACCAGATTCACCTCAGTAGAGGCCAGGGCGGCATGGCAGGCGATGAACCCGGAATGGCGGCCCATCAGCTTCACCAGGCCGACGCCGTTGCGGGCCCCGGTGGCCTCGCTGTTGGCGCTGCGAATCACCGGCACCGCCTCGGTGAAGGACGTTTCAAAGCCGAAGCTGCGGTCGATGAAATGGATGTCGTTGTCGATGGTCTTGGGGACGCCAATCACCCCGATTTTCAGGCCCCGGCGGGCGATCTCCTGCTGCACCGCCATCGCCCCCCGGATGGTCCCGTCGCCGCCGATGACGAACAGCAGGTTCAGCTGCAGGCGGACCAGAGTGTCGACGATCTCCCCGGCATCCTGGCGTCCCCGGGAGGATCCCAGAATGGTGCCGCCCTGGTGGTGGATCCGGGACACCGTTTCCGGGTCGAGAACCATCGGCTCATGGCCGAAACGGGTGATGAAACCCTCGTAGCCGTAACGGAATCCCAGGATCCGCTTCACCCCGTAGGAATGGGTGAGTTCCATGACCAGGCCGCGGATCACGTTGTTCAACCCGGGGCACAGGCCGCCGCAGGTGACGATGCCCACCCCCAGGGTCGCCGGATCGTAGAACATCCGGTCCCGGGGGCCCGCCAGTTCGAAGGCCGGCATCGCAGCAATCAGGCCGTGTTGGGTCCCCAGGTTGGACAGCCGGTCGTCCAGGAGGACCTTGTCCGCCTCCCCCACGTAGTGCAGGGCCCGGGCCCCCAGGATGCCCTCCACTGGGGATGGATGGCGGCAGACGCCCAGGTCGGCAATGGCGAGATCGGCGGCGGTGATGGGCTGGGACATGGTCCCAGTTTGCCATGATCCCGGTGTCCGGGCTATGATGCGGGTGGATGCAGTGGCCTGTGGGGACCCTCAGGGATCGAGGGTGATCTTATATTCCACCGTGGCCCCTGCCTGGGCGGCGAGGATCCGCACCCCGGGATTGGCCGCATCGTAGCTCTGACGGCCCACCGCATCGGAGACCACCAGGCGGGCATCCGCCGGCGCGGTCACGGTCAGCTCCAGGGTCTTGCCGTCCTGGGTCAACCGGGCAACCGCGCGAAGTCCGGTGATATCCACTTTCCCCGCCACCCGCTGCAATTAATCCTCCAGCATCAGGGTGTTGTGGCTGTGGTTGTTGAGTCGGAACACCGTCCACCGCTGGCTGTTCTGATATGTGCCCTTGGTTGGACGACGGGCTGCCCCCGGCGACCCCAGGAATACCGCGTTGGGATCCTTCCAGGCACTGCGGAACAGCGCCACCGGCTTGTGACCACCACCGTGGTAGTCCAGGGGACTGGGGCGTCGGCTTCGCCCCGGTGCCGGGATTGGCCCAAGTCAGGGTCAGGACCATCAATCGTTCCTTGGCCAGACCCTTGTCGGTGGCCCGATCCAACCCGGCAGGCAGACGCCATTCCTGGGATAGTTCCCGGGCGAACCAGACCTGGGCTGGCGAACAACTGGCCTTCATGTCACCGCAGTTGCTGTAGACGATGTAGTCCGCCATGGCCCGGAACCCTGGTTGCTCCATCAGGCCGAAATCCTGCTGGAACCGGCCGCGGAGGAGATCGATGGCGATGACATTGAAGGTGGTGCCGTATTCCCAGTAGCCGGGGCCTTGGGGGTAGGCGCCATCCGGAGCGAACGAGGCGTCCATCACCTTGGGCAGGTTGGCGATGACCTGTTGGACCACCTTGGCCGCCAGGGCCGGTTCCTGTTCGGGGATCGCCAGAACCCCGGCCATCAGTCCGGCGTGGCACACCTGGGTCCAGTTGTTGTCGCCGCTGACCCACCATTCGGGTTTGGCACCATTCGAGCATTCGAGCATTCGAGCATTCGAGCATTCGAGCATTCGAGCATTCGAGCATTCGAGCATTCGAGCATTCGAGCATTCGAGCATTCCTAAATTGTTTCCTCCATCTCCGCCGTCGCGACCTTCGTCACCGTCAGTGACACCACGCCCCAGGCGACCTCCACCTTCCCGGTGACCCGGAGGGGCTGGACCGTCTCCAGGAGAATGCCGTGGGCCTGCCAGACGGCAGGGAACCACACGGTCTCGATCAGGCCGCTTTCGTCCTCCAGGGTGACGAAGGCCATGGCCGCCGGCTGGCCGGCGGTGGTGGCGCTCACGGTCTTGTGGGTGATCGGCCAGGCGATCAGGGTGACGTTGCGCCCAGCCAGGCCGGGGTGGAGGTCCACCGCCCGGATCCGCCGGGGGGGCAGGGTGCAGAACCAGGTGGGGTGGCCCTCCGGCAGGAAGCCGAGACAGCGGAAGCGTTGCCAGGCGCAGGCCCGGGGGGACATGGCCGGCAGGTCCGGGGCCGGTGGATCCACCTGTTCCGGCGGGGTGACCAGCCATTGGGCCCCGGGTTCGCCCCGTTGTTTCGGCAGGGGGCGCAGGCCGGCGGCGGTGGCCAGCCAGCGAACCTGGGGATGGGTCAGGTCCGGGCGCAGGGCGTCCAGGGCCCCGGCCCGGGCCAGGGTGTCCATTCGGGTGGCGTCTAGGCGGCAGCGCCGGGCCAGGTCGAAGCAGCCCAGGAATGGGCGCAGGGTCCGTTCCCGGATGATGCGGTCAGCGGCGGGTCGGCCCAGGCCGGGAACCAGGTGCAGGCCGCAGCGGATCGCTCCGACGGTTTCCCGGCGGGTCGGCCACACGCTGTGCAGAACACAGGGCCGACGGATCGCCACGCCCCAGCGCCGGGCCTCCTCCAGGTAGGCGCCGGGCCGGTAGAATCCGCCTTCGTTGCTCACCACCCGGGCCAGGAAATGGGCGGGATGATGGACCTTCAACCAGGCGCACTGGAAGCTGAGCATGGCGTAGCTGGCGGAGTGGGCCTTGCAGAACGAATAGCCGGCGAACGACGCCACCATGTCCCAGATCAGGTCGATGACCGGGGGTTCCACCGCCCGTTCAATCGCGCCCTGGCGGAACCGCTCGGCGAAGCGCTGCAGGCCGTCGCCCCCGGCCCAGGTGCCCAGGGCCTTGCGCAGGCTGTTGGCCTCCTTTTCCGTGAATCCCGCCACGTCCTGGGCGATGAGCATCACGTCTTCCTGGTAGCTGGGCAGGCCGTAGCTGTCGGACAGCAGGCGACGGAGGACCGGATGGGGATACCAGGCGTCCTCCCGCTGGCCGGTGGTGCGGTGGTGGTGCAGGCGCTCCAGGTATTCGTCGATCCACCGGCTGGCCGCCGGGCGGATGATGGAGCTGTGGATCACCAGGCGGTCCAAATCGCCGCTGCCGGCCTTGGCCTGCAACTGGCGCATCGCCGGGGATTCGATGTAGAAGCAGCCCATGGTGGTGCCGGCGGCCACGTGCTGCCGGGTCAGGGGATCCTCCGCCGGCCGCCAGCGGGCCGGCTCGATGGTGATGCCGTCCTCGGCGAGGTCCGCCAGGCAGTCCCGGACCACCGCCAGGGAACGGTTCCCCAGCAGATCGATCTTCACCAGGCCCATGGCCTCGGCCCCGTCCTTTTCCCAGGCGATGGCGGGGATCGGGCGGAGGGGGCCGCCATCGTCGAAGGCGATGCGCTTGGCCGCGGGATGCACCGGCACCAGGTCCCGCAGGGGCGGCCCGGTGATGACGATCCCGCCGCAGTGGAGCCCCTGGTGCAGGGGCAGGCCCACCAGCCAGCTGGCGGCTTCCTGCAGGCCGGCCCAGCGGCCATCCAATTGGGCGGGGATGGCGAAATGCCGCTCGTGGGCCAGGGCCTCCCGGACCCGACTGGCCTCGGCGGGAGCGGCCCCGAACACCCGGGCGGCCTCCCGCAACGCGCCATCCCGCCGCAGGGTCAGGTGGGTGGCCACCATCGCCACGTGGTCCGCGCCGTGGACCTCGATGGCCGAAGCCAGCACCGCATCCCGTTCGTCCCAGGGGAAATCCACGTCCAGATCCGGGGGATCCGTGCGGCTGTCGTTGAGGAACCGTTCGAACAGCAGGTCCAGGGCCAGGGGGTCCACGTCGGTGATCGCCAGGCAATAACACACCAGGCTGGAAGCTCCGCTGCCCCGGCCGCAGGTCCGCCGGCCGGCGCACAGGTCGGCCACGGTCAGGATATAACCGCTGAAGCCCTTGCGGGCGATGACCCCCAGTTCCCGGTCCAGGCGCTCCCGGACCGGCCCGGTGATCGCCCGGTAGCGGCGGATCGCCCCGGCCTCCGCCCGCTGGCGCAGTTCCCCGTCTGCATCGGCGTAGGGGGACGGGGGCAGGTGCAGGACCCCGCCCGGGGCGTAGGTGCACCGGCCCAGGAGGTCATGGCCCCGGGCCAGGGCGTCTTCGTGCCCCCGCCACGCCGTCGCCAGGTGGTCCAGGTCCTCCAGGGCCAAGCCGCCCCCGGGAGCCGCCTTCCGCCCCCGGACCACCGCCGCCAGCACGGGTTCCACTGCCCGATCAGCCCCTTGGCGATGGGCCAGGACCGGCAGGGCCAAGGCCGGCCATCGCACAGATCGATCCGCATCCAACGGCGTGGTACAGCGCCAGAAGACCTCCGCTCCGGCCTCCGCCAGACATTGGGCCACCACCCCATCCCGGACCAGGGCCACCAAGCCCCCCAGATCCATCCCGGAACCGCCTCGGGCCCACTCCGTCGCTGCATCCGGGGTTTCCAGGCGCCACGACAGGAACCGGCATAATTGGCGATAAGCCCCCTGATCTGGAGCCGCCAGGATGACCTCGGTCTCAAGTGCTGCCGGACAGGCAACGCTGACTGTCGCTCCTACGGCAACGTGTTCCCGCCCCCAAGCCGCCAAGGTGGCGGGCAAACTCGCCAGATCCTCCCGATCCGCGAGCAAGGCCCGCCACGGACGATCACCTGCATGTTCCGTCAACTCCCGACCCCAATCCCGGGGCGAAGTGGTGGAATCCCCCGGACTGAAATGGGTGCGCACCGCCAGGGGCAGGGAAAGTGGGGGGCGGCGGCTCACATGGGTCATTAACAACCTACATTGCCACGGACAAGCGCGGGCGCCCTCGTGTGGTTGATGGGTTTTAATTGACTTATATTCAAATAAACCCACCATCCACTTCGCCATGACTGATCCCCAGGATGTCAGCGAAGATCGCGGTCTGAAAGCGCTGTTCAGCACCTATCCGGGGGAAACCCTGGAGGTCTTCGTTCCAGAACTCCTGGCGGAACGGGGTACTCCGACCCGAATCGAAACCCTCCAGCAGGAGGTACCGCTGCCGAATCTGGGGGAACCCAGCCGGTTCCTAGATGTGGCTTTGTTGGCCACCTGGACCGATGGCTCCCAGGCGGTGATCCTTCTGATCGAACACTGGTCCGAAGCCCGGAAGGTCGAGCTCACCCGGGTGCTCTGGTACACCACGGCTCTGGCGGTGCGACATTCCGGGGCGGCGATCCTGCCGGTCATCCTGGTGACCGAGCCCACCGCCGACCCGGTTCCCGACCGCCTCACCTGGCGGATCATCGGACGGGAGGTCCTGGACTTCCGGGTCCAGGTGGTCCAGGTCGGCCCGGCAGATCTGCCTCGGTTGCGTCGGCTCCAGAACCATGTGGCCGCCCTGTTCCTCGCCCTGGCCCTGCGCTCGTCCGGACCGATTGCTGCGGCCGTGGCGGCCATGCTGGCCATGGCCGATCTGCCCACAACCCTGGACGACCTCAGGCGATTCCTTCCCTTGGCGGTGAAACTGGCCAGGATTCACACCAGCGAACTCCCCTTGTTCTACACTCAGTTGCGCCAGGAGAACCACATGTGGACCATTTTTGACGAGCTCGAAGCCGAGGCCAAAGCCAAGGGCGAAGCCAAAGGCAAGGCTGAAGGCAAAGCTGAAGGCAAAGCTGAAGGCGTGATCCTGGCGCTCCGAGATCTCGTGGCCCAGGGGATCCTCCCGGTCGACGGGGCACAGCGGGAAATCCGGCGACTGATCGACCAAGGCCTGTTGCCGGAGTCGATCGGGGCTGAGGCGATTCAACGGCTCGGCTGAACTCGTCTGCAGGAAATCAACCCGCTGCCGCGAATTCGGCCAGATACCGATCCACGCCGGCCTTGGGTTTCCGCATCACCGTGCGTAGCAGATCCAGGTCGACCTTCCGACCACCCAGCCGTTCCTGAAGACGCTGCTGGAGATGGGTCCAGAGCTGGCAGGTCATTAACACGTCCGCCAGGGCCCGGTGGGCCCGCATTCCCGGGGGCATGGTCAGGCCCAGGTGAATGGCGAGATCCCCCAGGCGATGGCTGGGGGCCTGTTGGACCAGCCGCCGGGCCAGCAGCACCGAACAAAGGAAATCCCGGTCGTGTCCTTCCCCGGCCAGGGCCATTTCCGTGGTGAAAAACCGCTGATCGAAAGCCGCATTGTGGGCGACGCAGGGACGATCCCCCAGGAAGGCGCGCAACCGAGGCATGACCGCCTCGGGCCGGGGTTTGCCTCGGACCATGGCGGTGGAAATCCCGGTCAGGCTGGTGATGAATCCGGGGATGCAGAACCCGGGATCCATCAATTCGTTGAAAGTGGCGACCACCTGACCGTTCTCCAAAATCGCCGCCCCGACTTCGATGATCCGGTCTTGCCCGGCGCGCATCCCGGTGGTTTCGAAATCAATAATGGCGACGCTGGGCATGGCCGGGGGAACATAGCCCGGCCGGACCAGGGGGAATGCCCAGATACCCGATTTCTGTCAGGGGGCCTGCAACGCGTCTTGCGCTAGAACGAAACAACCCAGGGCACCCGCATCGTCCCCCAGGGCCGGGGGGACCACCAAACCGGGGATCGGGGCCAGGTAACCCCGGTCGATCCGCTCTAGAGCGGCGTTGATCAAGGCAAAGAACCCGGGGCCGCCCAATTGGCCACCCTTGGGCACACTGCCGCCCAGGATGATCCGTTGGGGCGAGAGAACACAGCGGAGGGCATAGAGCCCCCGGGCGATCTCCTCCGCCGCGATAGCCCAGGCCGGATGGTTGGCGGGCAACTGATCCGCGGGCATCCCCCAGCGTTTCGCCAGGGCCGGGCCAGAGCACAGACCCTCCCAGCAAGGACCGTGGAAGGGGCAGTTGCCGGCAAAACCGTCCGTACCAGCCGGAGGGATCAAGAAATGCCCCATCTCGGGATGGACGGCGCCATGGAGGATCCGGCCGTCAATCACCGCCCCACCGCCAACCCCGGTACCGATGGTCAGGTAAACCACCGTGCCCAGGCCCTGGCCGGCACCCCAGCGGTGTTCCCCCAGGGCGGCGGCATTCACATCGGTGTCGAACCCCATAGGCACACCCAAGGCATCGGCAAAGGCCTTGCCCAGGGGGAAGCCTGCCCAGCCCGGCTTCGGAGTGGCTGCGATGGTGGCCGTGGTCAGATCCACTGGCCCGAACGAGCCGATACCGACGGCGGCAATGCGCTGACCCAGGCGGGCCTGCTCCCGAGCAAACCAATCCAGACAGGCCTCCACCGTGGAGCGGGGCCGACCACTGGCGTCCGTGGGAAACCGCTCCCGGGCAAGGATCCGCCCTGGGCCGTAGCCGATAGCGCAAACGAATTTGGTACCGCCGGCTTCGATGCCGCCGACGAGGGGAAGTTCCTGGGTCATGGGGTCAGGATGTTCCGGCGGAACCAACTGGCAAGATCAGGGGGCCGGCATCACTCCGACAAACTGTGGTGCCCGGCCCACGGGAATCGTGTGAATACGGTCCAGCCCGCCCTGAGAGGATCAACCCGGAGGATGGTCAAGGTACTGGGTGACGCAGTCCAACGGGTCCGCAGATCGGAGTGGAGGAATGACAAAACCGCGAAAGGAGCGTGTTTCGCCCTCCTGAAGAATCCTGACAATGTGACCAAAAATCAGCGGAATGTTCTTAGGGAGGTGGCCAGCAGAAATAACGTATGGCTGAGGCGCTCCTTAGTGAAGCCGCTGCCCGATGCCCACCCGTCTTGCTACCCTGCCTGGCATTGGCCCACGAACCGCCGAAATCGCGGTCGCCACGTTGGACGATCACACCCGGTTCGCCACCCGGCGGCAGGTCGATGCCTACTTCGGGGTCGTTCCTCGGGTATCCCAGTCCGAGGGAAGTTATCATCATGGAGGGATCATGAAGGCTGGTGATGGGCTCGTTCGGGCGATGCTCACCTAAGTGGTCTAGGGAGCCAGACACGGAAAGACCGGATGGATCTACGATCTCTACGCCCGTCTCATCCATCCCAAAGAGACCAATCCCAACCGGGCCGACCTGGCCACGGTGCGCTGGGTTTCGGTGACCCTCTGGGTCAAATGCCGTGTTCACCGCCGTGCCTTTCCGCAAAAACCCATCCTCTTTCCACACCTCGCCGCCTGATCGCTGAGCCAATCGACGGTGAATCTGGCAACGCTGCCCTGAATTCTCGTGCTCGAAGCAATGCTCCTGATGAGAGGTGTGAACATTCATCGGTTTCTCTGAATTGGGCATCGCGTCGGAACCAATCCTGAAACCTGACTCCTGGTCGTGATAACCTGACTGTGCGTTCGAAGAGATGCTTGAAGCCGATGACCAGTCCGCCAGCCAAACGTTTACCGTTCTGACGCCCACTATATCAGCACCCCACGTATTCACATCCAAACCCTGCCGGAGCAGGGTGGTGCCAGGGACGGGCTTTAAGAATCTCGCTGCGCTCGACCGCTGCGCGGCTACGTCTTTGACCACCATCCCTGCTACTACCGGGATCCGACATGATTCGCACACGGAGAAAAGATATAGATGTGATCAACAACAGCCACGGCAAAGCACCAGGTTGACTCAGGCCTCATAGACCACCTCAGTGTGTCATGTCGCAAAAATTGCGGCATGACACACTGAGGTGGTATTTACAATTATGATTATACTACTTTACTTGGAGCCCGGCGAGTTGCCAAAAAAATATTTCCCTGACACAGGCAGTCAAAAAAAGGATCGCGCTATAAAAGGCGAACCCAGCAACCGAAAGCCGCACTAACTTCTCTCGATAGCGGTAAAAGAGCAGCTATGCCTCTATTCAACCACAATGACAAACGAGGATTTTATGACCATTTCATCTATAGGTAAGTCGTTCATCGCTGTTTCTGTATGCTTGGCCATGGTGTCAGTGGCGAAGGCGGTGGACTACCCATTTATTCCAGGCAAGGGCTTATTGGTGTCTCCTGGTGTTTACGATGGTCTTTCGACTTCAATAGGAACGACGACGAGGGAGCCGCAGCCTACCGGCTGGCCTTTAGACAATACTCTGTTCCCAGGGGAGACGACGTGGGTCCAAAATAGTGTTATTCACTGGCCACCGATCTCAGTGCTTGGCAACAAAGGACGTGATTTGCTCCCGCAGTTTCCGAATCCGGATTCGGCAACGGTCATGTACCAAGATAGTCTGGTGAAAAATATTCAGCTCCAGAACGGCAACGTCGACGTCATTTTAATTGGCGATAGTATCACCCAGCAATGGATGGACGATGATTGGAGGAAGGCGAATATTCAAAGCCCTCAAATTGGCATGAATAGTGCCTGGAAAAACACTTTTCCAGGTGTTTCTGTAGTAGATCTGGGCATTGGCGGCGATAAAGTGGAGGGCGTCTTGTGGCGCCTGGAGCATAATGGTATCACGAATATCAATGCCAAGGTGGTTGTGCTGTGCATTGGCACGAACGATGTTGGGTGGGTCATGGATCAACGATTTGGCAATGCAACCTGGGACTCTATTGCCCTTGGTGTAGCCAAGGGAATTAAGCTGTGCGTTCAGAATATTCGCGAACGGATTCCTAGAGCCGACGTGGTAGTATGCAAGGTGCTGCCAGCGCAGTTGAACGACCCTGATCGGCCGGAGAGGGAGACGTACTATAAGGCGGTGGTCGACATCAACGCCAAGGTGGATTCACTGAATCTCGGGGCGGATCCCAAGGTGCATGTCCTCGACTGTCGGAAAGTGTTTCTCAAAGGGTATGACCCTGCCCTTTCCCTTGCGGCCATTCCTGAGCCTCCGCCGAACACGCCGATCGACTTACCTGTTTTCCGGACGGATACACCAGCCCTAGTGCATATCACATTGGAGGGATATCAACGTTGGGCGCGGGTTCTCGAGCCGACCATCAAATCATTCCTAGGTGGGGCTCCGTCGATCACAACTCAGCCAAAAGGGGCGACATTGGCGGCCGGCCAGTCTGCGACGTTGACGGTCGTTGCTACAGGTCCAGGGTTGACCTATCAATGGCGCAAAAGAGGCCAGAACATCCCCAGTGCCACTGCGGCCACCTACGTTACACCTGTGCTCCAGGCGAGCGATAATGGGGCGACGTTCAGTGTGGAGGTGCGGAACAATGCTGCGCTCTCGGTGGTATCAAATGTTGTCGCGATGAATGTAGTGAATGAAGTCGCGAAATCGCCGACTATTACGACGAATCCTCTTGCTGCGACGGTGAATGAGGGTCAGACGGTCACGTTTAGGGTGGCCGCCTCTGGAGTGCCTGCGCCGACTTACCAGTGGTTTCGCAACGGTTCGCCTATCAGTGGAGCCACAGCGGAGAGTTACACCACGCCAGCGATGACAGCAGAGGATGACCCGGTTTCGATTATATCGGGCACGACGACACAGGTATACACGAAGAGTCCGGTATACAGCGTGGTGGCCAGCAATAGCGCGGGATCTGTGACCTCGAATCCCGTAAAAGTGCATGTCGTTTACACGCCCCAGGCACCGATCATAACGTTACAGCCAGCGTCGGTCACGACCAAGGTGGGCGTCCTCGCAACCTTCGGTGTCGTGGTGACAGCCAAGCCTGCGGCCTCCTATAGCTGGCAAAGGAACGACCAGGCTATTCCGGGTTCTGCATCGGGAAGTTGCACAACGCCGATGACGACGTTGACGGATAGCGGTACCAAGTATCGCGTAGTGGTGACCAACCCGGTGGGGACGGCAACTTCCAACGAAGCCATTTTGACGGTAACGTCCACCGCCACCCCCGTAGCCCCGAAGATCAATGTTCAGCCAGTTGCCCAATCGGTGACGGTGAGTCAGCCGGTGACTTTCACGGTGACTGCGTCCGGGACCCCTCCCCTGGTATACCAGTGGCAGCGGAATGGGACGCCCATAGCTAATGCGATGGAATCGAGCTTTACGATTCCAATAACGAGGCTTCTTGATGATAGCTCTTTATTCAGCGTAGTGGTGAGCAATGGGGCGGGGACGTGGTCGGCGGCAACATCTAATTTGGTGAAATTGACAGTGACCCCCACCGCACAAGTCATCTCCGGCTTTACGACCTTCGGCACTCATACCTACGGCAATGGCCCGTTCTCCATCACCGGCGTAACCGGCGGTGCCTCGGGGCAGTCCGTAGTATTTACCAGCAACAATACCGATGTCGCCACAGTCAGCGGTAAGACCGTGACCATTAGGGGTGCGGGTACAGCCGTGATCACGGCCAATCAGGCTGGGAATACCACCTATGCCCCGGCGACACCGGTGCGACAAACCCTGACCATCGCCAAGGCCGCTCTGAGCATCACTGCAGCCAACGCCAGCCGGATCTTTGGCGCGGCAAATCCCACCTTTACCGGCACCATAACTGGCGTCGTGAGTGGGGACATCATCACCGCCACCTACGCCAGCAGCGCGAATGCGACAACCACCGCCGGTGTGTATGGGCCGGCGACTCCCCAGGCGATCATTCCGACGCCAGTAGGTTCGCGTCTGGGCAATTATCAACTCACCTTGACGAATGGGACCCTGACGATCACCAGGGCCAGCTCGCTGTCGACCACCCTGACAGTGAAGAGTGATGGCGGTGACAGTGGCGTTGGCGTTGATAGCAGTGGTGGTGGTGGATGTGGCGCTGGTGCTGGCCTAGGACTTCTTGTCACGCTGTTAGGCCAGGGACTGCATCGACGCCGCCGAGGTTCAGCAAATAAGACGGGGTGATCTGATCGCGCCTTACAGAGCCTATATTTCGGCTTGCGCGAGCAGGTGACCATGGCCGACATAGGCATCCCCCATGACGCCACCGTTGTATCCCGTCAGTAACTCGCTTATCCATTTTCCTTCGCGTGTCGGAATGAAGAAAAAATAGAGACCCACCGGAGAG
>CANIXE010000027.1 GCA_947470885.1 Planctomycetota bacterium | reverse complement strand
AGCAGATCCACCAGGGGCGGCAGCAATTCCTGGGCCAGACCAGGTAGATGGATCGCCAGGGAGGACAAGGGCGTGGCCAGGGGGTTGATCTCCACCACCGGAACCCGATGGAGGGCCAGCTCACAGGGGATGCCTGCCACCGGTTGAACCTGGTTCGAGGACCCGATCACCAGGCAACCATCGGGATCAAAGGCGTGGAGCCGGTCCAGCAAACCCCCGGGCAACGGTTCGCCAAACCACACGGAACCAGGGCGGGTTGCCCCACCACAAGCGGGACAACCCGCCCGGCTGAAGCGGTCTTCTGGATCATCCACCCCGGGCCAGCCGCAGCGGTCGGCGCAGATGGTGGAAGTGATCGTTCCGTGAAGATGAAGCACCCCGGTGACCCCGGCACGTTCCAGAAGATCGTCCTCGTTGGTGGTGGCCACCAGGACCTCCGCCGCGGGGAAATGCCGCTGCAACAAGGCCAAGCTGCGCTGGCCGGCGTGGGGCCGGGCGGCGGCAATCACCCGGCGGCGCTCCCGGTACCAGGCCCAGACCGTGGCGGGATCCCGAGCAAAGGCCTCGGGGGTGGCCAGATCCTCCGGTTTATGCGTCTGCCATAGTCCGCCAACATCCCGAAAAGTGGGAATGCCCGCGTCGGCGCTGCAACCGGCTCCACACAGGACCAACAGACGTCGAACCGGGATCAAGGCCTCCACCGCCCGGGCCAACGGGTCGACGTGCCCCGGTGCACTGGCGGGGCTGGAGGAACTGGACCTGGCGGGCATCGCGACAGCGTATCGAACCTTGCGGATTCCTCAACAAATCGTCCCAAAAGTTTTCATGGTGGTGGCTTAGATGCTCCCGTGTCGGCAATTTCGATGGCCCATCACCAGACCAGGCCCCGATCCAGGGGACCTCCATGAAAATGTCCGGTCGTCTGGTCGTCCGGTCGTCATTGAAGCCTAATGTTCAGCGGGAATATCCGAAAGACTCGCTGCTGGCGGACGACCGGACTACCGGACTGGCGCCGCAAAGAGTGCTCCGTCATGGACATCCAGCGTACCATTGCGGCGCCCTGGACCCCGATCGTCCCCCCCCTTGTAACCGCCCTGAAGACGATGACATGCCGGCCCATGCGTAGCCTGGTGTTCGTGATCAATCCCGCCTCCGGCGGCCGGCGGGGCACGTGGCTGATGGCTCGCCTGCGGGAGCGGTTCGCCGCCGATCGGGTCCTGCCGATCCACGACATCGACCTCGTGGCCCTGGCCCGCTCCCTCGATCCCAGCACCTGTGCCCTGGTGGCCTGTGGGGGCGACGGCACCGCCGCCAGCGTCCTGGATGCGGCCTGGCAGGCCGATCCCGACTTGCCCCTGCCCGTGGGCGTCCTGCCCCTGGGCACCGGCAATGATCTGGCCCGCAGCCTGGGTTGGCACGGCACGGAGATTTCGCCGTCGTCCATCGACCACGACCTGCACGCCTTGCAGGTCGCAGAGGCCCGGGTCCTCGACCGCTGGCATCTGGCCGGTCCGGGATTCACCTCGACGTTCTACAACTACGTCAGCCTAGGGGCGGACGCCCGGATCGCCAAACGCTTCCATGCCCTGCGCCTAGCCCACGGCGCTTTCTTCCGTTCAGCAAAGATCAACCGGGCCTGGTACGGCCTGGTGGCCCTGGGGGAACCGGGGCCGGAGATCACCCCTGCCCTGACTGGCCTGGAGCTGCCGGACTGGAGCCGGGCAGTGGTCTTCGCCAACATTCCGAGCTACGCCGGAGGCACCCGCCTATCTCCGGAAATAACCGCCGACGATGGTTGGTTGGATGCATTTGCCCTTGGACCTGGTGCCGTCATGGCCCTGGCCGCAGCTGGTCGTCGCCAGCCCCACAGCTTGGGCCGGCGCAAGTCCTGGACCTGGCAACTGCATCAACCGACAGTTTTACAGCTAGATGGTGAGCCCCTCCGAGCCGCGCCAGGTCTCTGGAACATCGACCATCGGGGCCGGGCCAAGGCCTTGGCCTGGACCACCGGACCTGGACCTAGCCGACGATGAGCTGTCCCTGGGGCCAGATCACCCCGCTCAGTTGGCGACCGATCATACCACCACTACTGTCACACAGGATCCGCCGGGAACTGATGAAGCATTCCTCCCGGGGCGTGTGACCACTCACCAGGCAGGTATCCGCCGGCACATCCCCGGGCCAGACCATCAGCCATTGCTTGCTGAATAGGGCTGCTGGAGGGACCTCCCCCAGATCGGCGGTCAACTCACGCAATTGTTCCGTCATGGCCCGGGAGGGATCCAAACCTGCATGGACGGCGATCCACCGCTGCTGTCCTTCACCGCCGGCAAGCACCCGGGGCAGATTGGACAACCACGGCAGATGGGGGCCGAGGGCCCGACGCAATTCGTCCGGTTGATCGACGCCATAGGCCGCCAGCACCGCGTGGCCACCCCACGTCGCGACCCAAGCAGCCCAGGCATCCCCATCGACACCCCCCTCGGGGGGCAAGACCCGGCGGAGCATCCATTCATGATTGCCCATCAGGCACTGGGCCTTGCCATCCAGGCACAGACCATGGACCCGGTCCAAGACCTGGGGGGTTTGGGGCCCCCGATCAATGAGGTCCCCCATCAAGACGATGCGCCCCTCCGCCTGGACTAACACCCGCTCCAGGCGATCCGCCCAACCATGCACATCGCCGATGAAGGTCACTGCCACGGGGGGGCATGATGGGGCACCTCCTGGCAACAAAAGGGGGGCGTGGGTCATCGGAATCGATCGCCCCAGATGGACTCGCTTGCCTTGTAACAAAAGCAGAGCTTGAACGCGGCGGTAGGTGATGGATATGACACCATGTTTCATCCTTGGGCGCGCCGGATCATCGAACACTGCCTGGCCGGGGGGATGGCTGGGCCGGCGTTGGGAGCCACCGGCGCGAATCTTCTCCATGGCGGCACCGAGATCCCGGCTGAGACCTTGGAACACTGGCTGGAACAAGCCCTCTCTGCACCCCAACCTCCCCTCCCCACGGCCAGTGGCCCGGCCTACCAAGCTCCGCTTCCAGGCTCCGGGGATGCCCTGACAGCCCAGATTGCCCCCCTCCTCATCGACCACCCCGGAGACCAGGGCTGGGCCATGGCCCAGACCGCCGGAGCTGCCCGCCTGTGGCCCCATGTCGCGAGCAGCGAGCGGGACGAGTTCCGGGCCCGTTTGTTGGACGCCTTGTTCGCCAATGCGAACTATTGGAAAGACCACCCCGCTACCTTGACCCGGGAACAATTGCGCATCTGGAATCGGCAATTGCCAACGATGTACCTCAGCGAAGCCCATGACATCTCTGAGCTGGCCCGACTCCCCACCGCCCCCGGGGCCAAGGAAGCCTTCCTGGTCGTGGCGGCCCACCTCGGAAACGACCAGGCAGCCCTGACCCACATCCTCGGAACCCTGGCCGCCCAAACTGCGGTGATCGGCGACGATTCGGGGATGGCCGCCCATGCCCTGATCGGCACCGCCTGGTTCCATGATCACCTGCCGGCGGTCCCCCCAGAAGTCATCGCCACCCTCCTGGCCCAGGTGGCCCACCAGATCTGGTGGGCGGCCCGGCATCCCCGGAGTAAGGCCACCAGCCGGATCACCGCCGCCCGGGGCGCCCGGGAATCCATCCACCAGCCCGCCAGCTGGTGGGCCGCCATCGGCCGCCACCCGGCCGCCCCTGGGCATGCGGCCTTGATCGCCGCGGTCGCTTTGCGCGCCCGGACCCGGAGCATCAGCCCTGAGGATGCGGCGGCCCTGGCCGCGACGTTCACCGGGTAAAAGCGCCGTATTGGCGCCATTGGGCGTTGGACGGCGGGGGATTTGCGGCGCAGTCCGGTCGTCCGGTCGTCAGATGATAACCTTGCCCCACCCATGTGCCCAAGGTTTGACGAACTTGGACGTTCAACATCCTTCGACGACCGGACAACCGGACGACCGGACGACCGGACGAAGTAATGACATGGATTGTCGTCAGCCCCGGACCTGGATCCTGTGCCGACGATGACCGGCTTCGTCCACCTCCACGTCCATTCCCATTTCACCCTGCTCCAATCCACGGTGCGGATCAAAGGGGTGATCGGCGCCGCGAAGAAGCTGGGAATGGATGCGGTGGCAATCACCGACCGGGGCAACCTGTTCGGTGCCTGCGAGGCCTTCCTGGAGGGCAAGGAGCTGTCAGGCAAGGTCAAGGACGCCAAGAAGGACCTGGAAAAAGCCGCCGATGAGTCTGCCAAGGCGGCAGCCGAGTCAGCCTACACCAAGGCCAAAGCCGGCCTGGTGAAAGTGATCCTGGGCTGCCAGGTGGCGATGACCCACGCGATGACGGAAAAGGTCCGGGAATCCAACCAGATTGTCCTTCTGGCAATGAACGCCACCGGCTGGAGCAACCTGTCGAAACTGGTGAGCAAAAGCTGGCTGGAAGGGTTCTACTACGAACCCCGGGTCGATCTGGCGGCCCTGGAAGCCCACGCCGAGGGTCTGATCTGCCTGACCGGGGCCGGCCGCTGGGGCTACCTCAACCGCCACATCGTCGCCGGTGCGCTGGAAGATGCGGCGGCCCTCCTGACCCGACTGAAAGGCATCTTCGCCGACCGCCTATACGTCGAGCTCTGCGACTGCGGCCCGGATGCGGGCTTCGACTGGCGGGGCACGGCGTTGCAGGCCGCCGCCCTGGCCAAGGCCCAAGACATCCCGGTGGTGGCCACCAACTGGGTCCACTATCTGGCCGCCGACGACGCTGGGATCCACGATGTGCAATTGGCCATCGAAGGTGTCACCACCCTGGCGGACACCAAACGCAAGAAACTGCCCACCGGGGAATACTGGCTGAAATCCCCGGCGGCGATGCGGGAACTGTGGCGGGATCTGCCGGAAGCCTGCGACAACACCCTGGTCATCGCCGAACGTTGCTCCGGCGATGTGATCCCCACCGGCCAATACTTCCTGCCCACCTTCCCCTGTCCGGCCGGGAAGACCGAGGACGACCTGCTCCGGGACCTCTGCTTGGAGGGCATGAAGACCCGCTACGAAGGCACCGAGCCCCCGGGCCACTGGGAGCGCCTGGAATTCGAGCTGGCCACCATCAAGGGCATGGGCTTCCCGGCGTACTTCCTGATCGTCGCCGATTTCATCGGCTGGGCGAAAAAACAGGGCATCCCCGTGGGCCCCGGGCGCGGCTCCGCCGCCGGTTCCCTGGTGGCGTACGTCACCGGGATCACTGACATGTGCCCGATCAAGTACGGCCTGCTGTTCGAACGATTCCTGAATCCGGGCCGCAAGAGCATGCCCGACATCGACGTGGATTTCTGCAAGGATCGCCGGGACGAAGTGCTGGATTACGTGAAGGGCAAGTACGGCAGCGCGGCGGTGACCAACATCATGACCCTGGGGACGATGAAGGCCAAGATGGCCATCAAGGACGTGGCCCGGGCCTATGAATGGACCCCCGAGGAATCCCAGGAACTGGCCAATCTGGTGCCCGCGGATCCCTCGGGAAAAACCGACCTGCCGGTGTGCCTGGGGCTGAAGCCCAAAGACGAGAAGAAAAACGAGTACGCCATCGTCGAGGCGATGAAAAGCCGCTACGACAGCGACCCGCGGACCCGCACGGTCCTGGATGCGGCGTTGAAGCTGGAAAAACTGGGCCGGTCGTTGGGCGTCCATGCCTGCGGCATCATCATCGCCCCCGGCCCGGTGAGCCAGTACGTGCCGGTGTGCCGGGTGAAAGAAAAGCCCGCCACCCAGTTCAACATGACCCAGGTGGAAAAATGCGGCCTGCTGAAGATGGACTTCCTGGGCCTCAAGACCATGTCCATCTTGAAAAAAGCAGCCCAAATCGTGAAGGAGACCGACGGCATCGACGTGGATCTGCTGAAGATCCCCCTGGCGGATCCGGCGACCTTCGCCCTGTTGGGCACCGGCCGCACCCTGGGGGTGTTCCAATGCGAATCCCGGGGCTTCCAGGAACTCATCGCCCGCCTGAAGCCCGACCGCTTCGAGGACATGATCGCCCTAGTGGCCCTGTACCGTCCCGGCCCGCTGATGGCCAACATGCACATCAGTTACTGCGACCGGAAGCACGGCATCGAGAAAGTCACCTATCCCCACCCGGTGCTTGAAAATGCACTAAAGGAGACTTACGGCCTCTACATCTACCAGGAACAGGTGATGATCCTCTCCCGGGAACTCTGCGGGTTCACCCCGGCAGAAGCCGATGATTTGCGCAAGGCGATGGGCAAAAAAGACATCAAGACCCTGGAGAAGCTGAAGGAAAAATTCATCAACGGCGCCTGGGACAAATGGCAGTTCAACAAGGATGTCTGCGGCAAGATGTGGGAGAGCATCCTGGGCTTCGCCAGCTACTGCTTCAACAAGTCCCACTCGGCGTGCTACGGCCTGATCGCCTACTGGACCGCGTGGTTCAAGGCCAACCACTACGCCGCATTCATGACCGCGAACTTGATCTATGAAATGGGCGACAAGGAAAAAATGACCTTGTTCGTCGAAGAGCTCCGTGGCCAGCACATCGAGGTCCTGCCCCCGGACGTCAACGAATCCGGCTTCGAATTCACGGTCATCAAACGCCCCGACGCACCGCCCAAGATCCGCTTCGGTTTCGGCGGCGTGAAGGCCGTGGGCGAGGGCGCAGCCCGGCACATCCGGGACACCCGCCAGAGCGGCGGCCCGTTTGCCAGTCTGTGGGACCTGTGCGAGCGGGTGGACCTACGAACCATCAACAAGCGGGTGCTGGAGGCCCTGGTGAAAGTGGGGGCGATGGACGCGTTCCATCCCAACCGGGCGGCCTTGGTGGCCAGCCTGGAACGGGCCGCCGAACGGGGCGCCCGCACCGCCAAGAACAAGGCCAGCGCCCAGATGACCCTGTTCGCGGATTTCGCCCAGGATTCCGCCTACCAGGCCCAGTACGAGGGCTACCCCGACGTGCCACCCTGGTCGATGACCGAACGCCTGCGCCACGAAAAGGAGCTCACCGGTTATTGGCTATCCTGCCATCCCGTGGATGTGGACAAAACCGTGGTCGCCCGCCATGCCACCGCCGACAGCCGCAAGCTGCTGACCATCGACAAGGGCAACAAGGTGGTGATCGCCGCGGTGATCGTGGGCAAGCGGGTGGTGAAGACCAAGAGCGGCAAGTTCCTCGCCTCGCTCCAGCTGGAGGACCCCTATGGCCGCTTCGAGGCGGTGCTGTTCCCCGGCCGGCCCAACCGCCGGGGCGAACAAGAAGCCGGGGCCTTCGAAAAATACGCCAGCGTCTGCGAACCGGATCTGGTGGCCCTGTTCGTGGGCACCGTCGAGCACCGGGAACGCCGGGCCAGCCGGCCCCCAGCGGGCGAGGAAGAGGGCGGCGGCGAAGGCGAACCGCCGGTGGACGAGGACGCCGGTGAAGCCCCCCATCCCATTGAAGAAGCCAAACCGGAGGTGATGCCCAGCCTGCAAATCAGCGAAGTCATCCCGGTGGATCTGGCCAGCCAGCGCCTGACCCGGGAGATCACCGTAGCTCTGGACGTCCACGGGCTTGAACGCTCGCTCCTGGACCGTTTGGAGGCCCTGCTGAAGGACCAGACCCGGGGCTCGGTGCCCGTCAGCCTGGCGGTCCACACCCCGGATGGCGTGGGCCTGACCTACGCCCTGGGGGACCGCTGGAAGATCGCCCCGACCCCGGATCTGGTGGAGCGCCTGGGCGCGATCTGCGGCTCGGAACGCATCATCGTCCGCAATCGGGATCCCCTGGTGCCGGAATCAGTGGGGCGCTGAGCTGCTCGTTGCGGCAGGCGCCAGGCCCAAGTTCCGCAACCAGCGGAAATGGGCCACCAACCCGGACCAGAGGGAAGGATGCTCCCGAAACGCCACGCCGTGGTCCCGGCAGGTTGCCTCCACGATGCCGGACAAGGCCGGGTAATGCAGGTGGCTGAGTTGGGGGACCAGATGGTGTTCCACCTGGAAATTCAGGCCGCCCAGCAACCACGTCGCCCACCGGCTGCCCCGGGCGAAATCGGCGGTGGTGGCCACCTGGTGCTCGGCCCAGGACCGGTCCATCCGCCCATCCGCCGCCGAGGGCAGGGGGAAATCACAAACGGCGGTGTTGTGGGCCAACTGGAACACCAACGCCAGGACGGTGCCCAGGGCGTAGCTGGCCAGGCCATACAACAGCAGCACCGCCCACACCGGATGGAACCACATCGGCAGGACCAGCACCAGACCGACGAACACCGCCTTGCCCACGACAAACCAAGCCATCGCCCAGCCCCGGGGCCGGGGAATCCGATGGGGCCCGATGGCCCCGTTCACCACTTCCCGAAGATCGTCATAGAGTTGCCAGCGCACCGCCATCAACCCATACAGCAGCCAGATGTAGACGTGTTGCCAACGATGATGGGCCAGGCGCTGCTGGTGGGGTTCCAGACGGACCAAAGAACCGACGCTGATGTCGGTGTCGTGGCCCGAGACATTCGCGTAGCCGTGATGAAACACCGCGTGTTTCCAATGCCACAGGTACGAGCTGGCGCCGATCAGGTCAAGGGAAGCTGCGGCCACGCGATTGCGCCAGGGCCGGCGACTGAACGCCTTGTGCCCGCCATCGTGCTGGATGTTGAACCCCACCAGGGCCGCCAGCACGCCGCAGAGCAAGGCGAGGCCGCAGGCCTGCCACATGGTCACCGGAGCGAACACCAGGACGCCGTAGGTCACCCCCAAGGCCATGAGGATGCCCAGGGCTTTCAGGGTAAGAAACACCTCATGTTGGTCACCGCCGGCACCCTGGACCTCCAGGTAAGCCGCAACCCGCCGTTTCAAATCAGCGTGAAATCCCGAATCGGCGGCAAAACGTGGCCGGATGGCACCGTTGGCCGGAACAGGCTGGACCAGATCACTCATCGCCCACCACCTTCGGCTGATTCGATGAAGATCCGACCAGGATCCCGCCGGGATTCCGCGGAGGATGTCAGCGGAAGTCGCTGCGCAGGACATGGACCTTGAGCAGGGCCGTCCCGGGCTTGCCACTATTAGGCTCGATGGTCAGCAAGCGCTGGCCGTCGAAGCTCCACCGGGGAGAATTACCGACGGTGGTGAAGCTCTGGGCCTGGATTCCAGGGCGGGTGGACAACAGGCGGACACCACCGTCGGCAGCGGTGACGGCGACGATGGGCTGACTGGGATGGGGATCCGGATCCCGGCAATCCTCACTCAGCACCACCGGGGCTGCCCCGGGGCCGGTGACCAGGACCACTTTCGTGCCCACGGCATACCACGGTTTGGCGGGTAGGGGCTCGCCGGCCAGGACTGTGCAGACCAGGCCACCGGAGGGCAGCCAGCGGGCCTGGACGGCTCCGGGAACCTCGCTGATGACCCCGGGTTTCCAACGAATGATCAACCGGCCCAGGGGCGGCTTGCTGGTCCAGTAGTCCGGCTCGATCACCGGAGTCTCCTGCCAGGCGATGCCCGGACCTTCGGGCTGGGGCACCGGGAAGAATCCCTGGCCACCGTCCCTCACCGCACCGTAACGATCAACGATGATCATCTTGTCCTGGACCTGGGCGTAGATCTCGTCACCGCCCCGCCGGGGCAGGTAACCCACGGCGGCCAGGGGTCGGCGCTGTACCTGGACCTTGAAGCCATTGTCCACCACGTCGACCACGGTCAGACCTTCGGCGGCGGGAACCACCCGGCCATCGGTGGTGCGCAAGGCGTTCACCGGCGGACCGAAGACGAACTGGTCACGATTCAGCCAGACCAGGTGGTAGGATTCCCGGCCTTCGGTGCTTTCAAAATATTCCTGCCTTCCCGTGCCTTCTTGGTAGGTGGCGAAACCCTGGATGGTCCGGGCGGCAATCAGATAGTTCACCGGATTCCAAGCCGGTTCCGGATCAGGCACGGTGGTGGGGAAAGAATAGGTACGGATCACCGAGATCCCAGATGGATCCAGGACCTGGCGGGGGGCGCAGGCGGCGAGTCCGAACACGGCGGCAACGGCGAGAACAACGGCGAGGGTACGCATCAGGGCGCCTTGGAAATGCGATGGGCGACGGTGAGGACGGGGGAACCCTGGGCATCCAGCAGACGCCGCAAGCGCCCCGCCGCGTCGTTTTCCACGGCGTAGGGCACGCCGGCGATCCGCACCTCGGCCCCCTGCCAGGACACCGAGCCGGACACGCCGCCGGTGAACAGGTCCCGCACCGGCACCTCGGCCCCCGTCGGGGCCCAGGCCAGGGCCAGGAGGACCGGGGCCACCGTCAGCTCCCAGCTCCGGGGACCTGAGACGATGACCTCTTCCAGCTTCGGATCGCCATGGTCGGAAGTGCGATCCCGGGTCACCCGGACCGTGCCCCGGGCCTTGCCCGGCTGGACCTGGGAAGACCCGGTGCGGTCGTTCCAAGCGATCAGACGGCCGGCCCCGTCCACGAGGAGGAACGGGCAATCCATCAGCACCGTGCCCCCCAGGGCCGCCGCCGGGGGCGGGGTGTAAACCAGACGCAGCAGGCGATTGCCCCCCCGTTCCGGGGCGGGCGGTTCCAGGCGCAGCCAGAACGGCTGGCCCTTCCAAGTCCCATCCAGCTCGACGGTCCCCCCGGGCAGCACCGGATCGGCGGCCTGGGCCACCAAGGCCCAGAAGATCAAGACGGACGTTGACGTGCAGCGGCGAAGGACCACAGGACCCCCAGAGCGATGAGGACGAAGCCGATGTGTAACCGACGCCGGGGCAGTTCCACCGTGTCATCGAGGATGAAGGCGGTGCCCGCCGGATCTTCGGGCTGGTAGAACACAGTGCGCCGAAGTTCGACGCCGCTGTCAGCATCCCGCAGGCGGCGGAGAATGCCCTCGGCCCGGTCGGCGGGCAGTAGGGGATCGTCGATGGGCTTGAAGAACGGATCCGCGACCTGGTACCCGAGCTGGCGGCGCTGGCCCTCCTCGGTCCGACCGGCGGGGAATTCGTAGGTCAGACGCAGGCGCACGCCCCCGGGGACCTGCTCGGGCAGCACATCGATGATCCGCCCTTCCGAACGGCGGTGGGTCCAATACCCCCGGACCTGGGGCCAAACCAGCAGCGCGCCGGTGACCATCAGGACGATCACCGCCAGCAGCGACAGGGTCCGGGTCATTACAGCTCGCCGGAGAGCAGGCGGGCCTTCCCGGTCTCGTCGTTGATCGGGCAGCGCTCGGGAATCTCCCGCAGGGTGAATTCCCCGAGGGACAGGGTGACCCGGACGCCGCTGCCCACCTTGGACGGCAGGGACAGGCGACTGTGCTCCAGGGCACAGGCTTGGTGGACGCCGGCCCACAAATCCTGGCGGTCGCTGCGCACCAGGCCCAGGTTGCGGGTCCAGCCGTGTTCGAACAGGCCATGGCGCAGGCGGCCCAGGGCCCGGGGCTCGAACACCAATTTGCGCCAGTCGCCGACGAACGGCCGTTGGCAGAGGAACCACGCCAAGAGCTTGCCCACCCGGGCATCATCCAGACCGCCCCAGTAGGCGATCTCGTTGTCGATGACCTCGACCCAAGGTTGATTGCGGGCTTCGGCCCAGGCGATCAGGGAACGTCCGGATAGGGGCTCGCCGGGTTCCGGGCTGGCCCCGGCGAACACCAGACTGCCATTGGCCAGGCCCTCGGTCTGGACCACCAGACCGGCGGCCAGGGTCTCGCTCAGGCGCAGCTGGGTGCAGGCCCCGGCCCGCAGGCCCGCCAGCTGGGGCAGGCTGCCCTCGGCAAATAGCCAGCCCCGGTCCAGGCCCATGGCCTGGGCCACGGACAGGGCCGCATAGGTGCTCATATGCGTGACGCCGACGACCCGGACCCCGGAACGGGTGTGGGCCGGGTAGCCGGCGACGGTCATGGACCAGTTCTGGATGGACATCGTGGGCGCAGGGTCCGGGTGACCGTCGGCGGGGCAATCCCCAACCGGCCACCCGCCTAGCGGGGCTTGCGCCACAGCCCGACATTGCCGCGGCGCGGTGATCGATCTGGACCGCTCCCCGCCGGCCTTGGACATTCAGGTCGAACGTGAACGAGGAGCGGGCCTGGCCCACCGCCAGTTCGCGGTGTTCTCCGATCCGCACCTGGAGGTCGGCGGCGATGGGCCGGGGATTGTAGATCCACAGAGGCAACCAGCTCAGCTTCGAATCATCGATCCGGGCGAATGGGGTGAACTGTTCCTGATGCGCGGGTCGCCGGCGACCCGTTCAGCCGCCGACCAGGACCAGCAGATCATCCCGGTGGATCACCGCCTTGGGCAAGGCGTACCCCAAACGGGTGGCGGCCACATCCAGACGGGCGCCCTTGACCACGAGCAGTTCTTCGGCGGACAATCCGGCCAGGCCCCGGGCGATTTCAGTGCCGTCCGGGTGGACCACCGCCACGGTGTCCCCCCGCTGGAATTTTCCTTCCACGTCCGTCACCCCGGCGGGCAGCAGGCTGCGGCCCTTGTCCACCAGGGCGGTCGCCGCTCCGGCATCCACCAGAATCTTCCCCTTCACCCGCCGGGCCACCGCCAGCCAACGGCGGCGGGAATCCGCCTGGCTGCCCCGGCCGGGCACCCGGGTGCCGATGTCCTCCCCCGCCAGCAGGCGGGACAACACCCGGGGCTCCCGGGCGAGGGCGATGTGGGTGGTGACGCCGGCGCCGGCGGCCAGGCGGGCGGCCTCTACCTTGCTGCGCATCCCGCCCCGGCCCCGGGCCCCCGCGCCACCGGCGGCGGCCAGTACCTGGGCGGTGATCACCGGGATCTCGCTGAGGCGCTTGGCGCTGGGATTCGAACGGGGATCGGCGTCGT
>CANIXE010000026.1 GCA_947470885.1 Planctomycetota bacterium | reverse complement strand
GTGTTTTTCCTGAAGCAACATTAATAGTCGTGTCTTTGGCCAGAATCAGGTTGCAGCCGATGGTAGGCCCGGGTGCGGCGCCACTATTGGAAACGGTAATTGTCGGCGTCCCAGAGGAATTGAGCGTGATGACGCCGGAGCCAGACAAGATAAAATTCGTGGTGGCGTTGAAAGTGATACCGCTAAGGGTCGGTGACATATTCACATCGACCGCGATGTTGGTTTTGGTGATATCGAAGGTTGCACTCGCTGAGGTACCGCTGGGAAAATCCGTGATATCCCAATTCGAACCGTCATTGAACTGATTAGCCCCTCCATCCACCCATACGGCAGCAGAATCCGCGGCCCAGGCCTTGCCCCCCACTAACACAAGCAGGAACACACCGAACAACAACGAGGCTGGGGCAAGACAACGACGGTGGAATTCCGACATGACGTAAACAAAGCCTCGGGGATCAGGACGGTTAGACATACGGGCAGACCTGGCGAACGTATCAATCACGGGAAATGGCCTTGGGAGAGCGACTGGAACCAGAGGGAGTCATCGGCTCGATGAACGGATCTGACTCTGGCGTTGCCTTGGCATGGACCGGCGCAACCAACGGAGCCGATGGCGACTGTGAAATCGGTGGCTGGACTGGCGCAACTGGTCTCTCCACTTTCGCCGGCAAAACCGACGCAACTGGAGGAACCGACGCAACTGGAGGCACCGACGCAACTGGCGAAACCGACGGAGTCACGGGAATGGCTTTAGGATAACGACTGGAACCAGGGGGCGTCATCGGCTCGATGAATGAATCAGGCCCTGGCGAGGACTTCACCTGAACCGGGGCAACCAACGGAGCCGATGGCTGACGTGAAACCGGCGCCTGGACGGGCGCAACTGGTTTCTCCGCTTTCGCCGGCGAAACCGGCGCAACTGGTGGAACCGGCACAACTGGCGGAACCGACGGAATCACGGGAATGGCTTTAGGATAACGACTGGAACCAGGAGGCGTCATTGGCTCGATGAATGAATCAGCCTCTGGCGACGCCTTGACCTGAACCGGGGCAACCAACGGAGCCAATGGCTGCCGTGAAACCGGCGGCTCGACTGGCGCAACCGGTTTCTCCTCGATCGCCGGCGAAACCGGCGAAACCGGCGAAACTGACGGAGTCACGGGAATGGCTTTGGGATAACGACTGGAACCAGGGGGCGTCATCGGCTCGATGAATGAATCAGCCTCTGGCGATGCCTTGACCTGAACTGGCACAACCAACGGAGCCAATGGCGGCTGTGAAACCGGCGGCTGGACGGGCGCCGCTGGTTTTTCTTCGTTCGTTGGCTGAACCGGCGGAGTCACGGGAAGCGCCGTCGATTCCACTTCGGTCACCTTCTGGGGTAAACGAATCTCCAGATTGACGATGGCCCCAATCAGACCGAAGGCCATTTTTTCTACCCGTTCACCAGCATCCGCGAGGACCGCTGCCCCGGTGGGTGGCGAAGCCCAGCGGACCGGAGCGATAATTCGGAAACCCAGGTAGCCGGAGCGGATCTCCGGACGCACGGAGGTGCGATTGGCCACCCGTAGGCGGCCGGTGGTGTCCCCCCAGGAACCACCCCGGGCCACCCGAAGCTGGGAACCTTTGCCGAGATGATCGGTAGTTTCCGTAGTGGGATAGGGCGCGTAGGCATCACGGCACCATTCCGCCACATTGCCTAGGAGGTCGTAAAGTCCCAGACGATTGGGGAAGCGCAACTTCACCTCGTGGGTCTCGCCCCCTGCATTGTCCGAACCCCAGGCGACCTCATCCACGGTGGTTTCTGGGCGTTCCTTGGGGAAGGTCCCTTCAGAGCCGGCGCGGGCGGCGTATTCCCACTGGGTCTCGCTGGGAAGGTCCGCCTCCAGGCCGGAAACCTGTCCATTCAGGCTGGTCAAAAACGCTTGGATTTCGTCCCAGTTCACCCGCTCCACGGGATGTTGGCCTCCACCCTTGGTCACGAATAGGCTGGGATTTACACTCTTCTGCACCGTCATCCAGGAATCCTGGGTGACTTCGTGTTCCAACATCCAGAACGCTTGGCCGACGACCATGGGGACTTGGATCTCATCCAAATCCCGACCTGATTCAGCCAGGGGGCTGCCGATAGTGAACCGGCCGGTGGGCACGAAGCGGAAGCGCAGGCGCTCCTGACCCACGGGAAGATCGGCGTACAATCCATGCTCATCGCGTCCGTAATTGCTGGCCCACGCCGGCTTTTGCGGACCGTCCAACTCCTGCTGACGGGGGGCCCAGGCGCGCAGTTCCGAATCGCCCGCGGACACCAGAGCGATGGCCCGGCGGAAGGCCCGCTTGGCCAGGGCATTCTGTTCCGGGGTCTGAACGTAGGTGGTTGGCAGAGGGCGGAGCACGCCCTTCAACCGTGAGACCTCGTCGTACTTCTTCTTCCAGATCTGGTACTGCTCGTCACTGTCTCCGGTGAGGCTGGCCAATTCGCTGAGATTCGCCCCGGCACTGGCGGGAATGGGTTCCACCCGGTCCAGGACGGTCAGGGCCTTCCGGGCGGCGGCCACCCGGGTGACCTTGTCCTGCCAGCGGACCACGTCGGAATCCTGGGCGCCAACTTCCTTCATCAGGGCGTCAAACAGATCCTGGACCTGTTCAGGAATGCGTTGGGGTTGATCTAGGGGCTTCAGCTTCTCGATCAGGGCGTCAACTCGACGCTGTTTTGCCAGCCACCGGGCCACGTCCGCATCCCCCTGACCGACATCAATGGCAAATCGGCCCAGATCCTTGCGCACCTGGGCGCCGAAGGGCGCTGCCGCATCCAAGGTGACCAAGGTGGTGCGCAGGCGTTCGACTCGGCGTTTCTCGTCCGCTAGGCGCTGGCGATAAACACCAGCCTTGGCCTCGTCGACGACGCCCTTGGCCACGGCCTTGTCCAGGGTGGCGGCCAGGGCCTCGCCCTGGGCCAGGGCGATCTCCTCGCGATTCGCCGGATCCAGGCGTTGAAGATCCTTGTCCCAACCATCGAGGATGCTGGAGAAGCGGGCCAGCAGGGAGGTCCAGCGGGTCACATCGTCGTCGCCCGGCAGGGCCAACCCGGTCAGCTGATCCAGCTCGGTTTTGTTGGCGGGGATGGCCTTGCGGTGGAGGGTGTCCCCCTCCGCCACCTGGTCGAGCTTGGCCAGGCGGGTGCGGTAGCCGGCGATGGCCTCATTGGCCGCCTTGATCTTGGCCTGGGACTGGACCACGTCCGCGTCCTCCGAACCGACAAACAGGGTCAGTTCATCCAAGTCGGCTTTGATGGCGTTTTGTTCGAGAACCGGCGGCCGGCCCAACTTATTGAACTCAGCCAGCTTTCGACGCAGTTCCTGAACCCGGCCACCGGATTTTGCCAGCTTGTCAGTCCACCGCAGGAGATCTTGGTCACCGGCTGCCACCAGAGGTTTTAGCTGATTGACCAGGGCCGTGTATTCCGCGTGGCGGGACTCAGTAATCCGCTTTTCATCATCCAGGGGCTTGATCTTTCCACGCAGATCGGTGATCCGCTGGTCGAATTGGCTAACTGTGGCGGTCCATACCTTGAGCTGGCGGTCCTCCGCCGGGACGAGTTCGGTCAGCCGGGTCAGGGAGGGCTTCAAGCCTTCGACGGCGGGCACGGTCAGGGTCTGGGCGCTGTCCAGCTCGGCCAAGCGGGCGCGCAGCGTCTTCTCCTCGGCGTCCAGCTTGACCAAGGTGGCTTCCCAGCGGACCCCGGCGGCATCCGCCGTGGAAACCTTCTCTTGGTAGGCCGCCAGGTCTTTCCGAGCCTGACTGCGCTGGGCGGCGGAGATCGATCCGCCGTCGAGGACCGCCAAGTCCTTCTGCAGGCCACGGACCTGAACTAGCTTGGCCTTCCAACGCTTGGCGTCCGCGTCCTGTTCACCCACGGTCTTGGTGAATGCGGCCAAACGACCCTCGGTTTCATCGGGCACCGTAGCGGTGGCATCGAGGATCTGGGACAGCCAGGGCCGCAGCTCCTTGGCAGCCCGTTCGGTGTCGATCTGGCGCTGGGCCTCTTGCTTCTGCTTCTCGGCCCGGGCGTTGGCTTCGTCCAGCTTGCGCTGGGCCTCCGCCTTGGCTGCGGCGTTCGCCGATTCGTTCTGCTTTTGCAGCAGAAAATACCCGCCAGTACCAACAACGCCCACTGCCACAGCCGTCGCCACTGAGAGCTTTACGAGGTTCCGTTGGAACCAGTTCATCTGCTCGCGCTTGGCCTCGGCCGCGCCGGTGCCCAGCTTGTAATTGGCGATGGCGCTCTTGAGCATCGAGCCGGTGCGGATCGCCTCCAAATCCCGGACCATTTCGTCAGCGGTCTGGTAGCGGTTCTCCGGTTTTTTCGCCAGGCTGCGGAGGATCACCGCCTGGTATTCATCGCTGATCGCCGGATTCACCTTCTGGGGCAGCTCCGGCTCATCATAACAATGCTTGTAGATCAAGGCATTCGGGGTGGTCGCCTCGAATGGTTTTCGGCCACAGGCCAGTTCATAGAACACCACGCCCAGGGAATACAGATCGCTGCGACAGTCGATGTTGGCATCGCCCCGGCCCTGTTCCGGGCTGCAGTAGGCGGGGGTGCCCACTGCCTGACCGGTCATGGTCAGGTTGTGTTCCCCCATGACCTTGACGATGCCGAAGTCGGCGATTTTCAGCAGACCATCCCTGGTCATCATCATGTTCGGCGGCTTGATGTCCCGGTGGACCACACCGTGGCGAGCGGCCTCAGCCAGGCCCTTGGCGGCCTGGAGGATGTAGTTGGCCGCGTCCTCCGGGGTCAGGGGGTTCTTTTCGTCCTTCCGCTTCTTGAGGAGATCGTACAGGTCGGTGCCGTCCACGTACTCCATCGCGTAGTAGTGGTTGTCCTCGTGCTCACCGATGAAATAGACCTGAACGATGTGGGGGCTGGAAAGCTTCGACGAGGTCGTGGCTTCCAACTGGAAGCGCTGGAGCAGGCGGCTGTCTGCCGCCAGGTTCGGCGGCAGCACCTTGATCGCCACCCGGCGCTTCAACGAAACCTGTTTAGCCCGGTACACCGCGCCCATGCCACCTTCACCAAGGATACCGCCAATCTCGAAATCCCCCCATTTCTGCCCCGTATGCGGACCTTTGCGACCTTGGAGATGCCAGGAATCTTCAAATCCTGAGCTTGAACCACCGGTTATCGGACGGAACCCCGTGGCGGTCTTCGGCTTCGCCCCCTTGGTCGCCGGGGTGCTGTCGGGATTCGGAGTGGTCGGGGTGGTCCGTTGGCCAGAATCGGTACCAGGTTGGCCAGCCGACTCAGTCTGAAGAGTTTGCTCGCGACCTGACTGGGTGATCCCCGTCGGCGGATCCTGGGTCACCGACTGCAAGGTCTGCTCGCGACCTGACTGGGTAATCCCCGTCGGCGGATCCTGGGTCACCGACTGCAGGGTCTGCTCGCGACCAGATATGGTGCTCCCTGTGGGCGGATCTTGGGAAAGACTTTGCAGGGTCATTTCCCGGCCCGTCAAACCTGGGGCCCCTGACGGCAGGGTCTGAAGCGTCATCTCCCGGCCGGTCAGGGTGATGCCCGTGGGCGGATCCTGGGAAATCGCCTGGAGGGTCATTTCCCGACCCGTGAGTCCCTGATCACCGGAAGGCATGGTCTGCAGGGTCATCTCCCGGCCTGACAATTCCTCGGGCACTTCGCCCAAATCATCCACCACCATGATTCGGGAACCTTCACCCGGGGCTTCGCTTCCTGTGACCTCCTGGCCGACGGAGGTCGGCATCTGGAGGGTCATTTCCCGTCCACTCAGGGCATCAGGGGAAACGCCTTCACGCCCGGTGCTACCGGCCAACGTCTGATGATCGGAGTCGCCATCCTGCGCGGTTCCAGGCTTGGTCGGTTCAGACGGCGGAATAGAGGTCATGGCGGTTCGGAAGGTGAATTAAAAAGCTGCGGTGATTACCGGTTCGGTTTTGGACGCCAGCTTGATGATTGGATAAGTTGGTAGAAATGTATCAAGCAGAAACAACTAACTCCCTCCCACTGTAGTGAAATGACCCCCGTGAACCTAAACCTTTGACCCCGACGCCTTCCAACCCAGGCTGTCGAAGCCGTATGTCACTTCCCCTCGCCGCCGAAGCCCTCGTCCAGATGGCCCGCAAACGTCGCACCCTCGACCGGGCCCAGTGTGCCCGTCTGGCGGTGCTGCTACACCATCACGGAGTGGATACCCCGGATAAAGTTCGGGGATTTCTCAACCGCAAGGGCATGCTGCCGCCCCTCGTGGCAAAGAAGCTGATCGAGCATCTGCCCCAGCCGGACCAAGTCTCCTTTGGCGACTATACCGCCCTGGCCCACTTGGCCGACGGCGGCATGGGTAGTGTCTGGTTGGCCGGTACCCCAGATGGGCACCTGGCGGTGGTGAAGACCATGCGCGGACAAATGGCCTCCAACGCCGAGATCCGTTACCGTTTCGAGCGGGAAGTAAAATATATGATGGACCTGCAGCACGATTCTGTCGTGCGCGCCATCGGCAGTGGAGCGGCCTCAGACGGAACCCTGTTCATGGTCCTGGATTTCGTCGAGCACGGTGATCTCAAGGATATGGTGGAATCCCACGGCGCCTTGCCGGAATCCCTGGCCCTGGCCATTGTCTATCAAGTGGCCGATGCCCTGGTGATTGCCCAGCAGCGCCAGCTCATCCACCGAGACATCAAGCCCGCCAACATTTTCGCCTCGCCAGACGGCAAAGCAAAACTGGCCGACTTCGGCATCGCCCGTTCCACCTCCACCGAACGGACCCAGTTAACTATGGAGGGCGCCCTGGTGGGCAGCCCTTATTATATGTCGCCGGAACAGGTCATCGCTGACCCGGACTTGGACATCCGCAGCGACATCTATGCCCTTGGAGCGGTACTGTATTACTGCCTGGCGGGCACCGATCCCTACAAGGGACGGTTGCAGGAAGTCCTCCATGCCCATTGCACGGCGCCGATTCCCGACATCCGCACCGTCAACAGGAACGTCAGTGGCGCCACCCACCAGATCATCGTCAAGTGCATGGCCAAGAAACGGGAGGATCGCTACCTGGATCCCCAGGCCATGCGCACTGCCTTGCTGGCTGCCCTGGGAGGCGCTGGCAGCGAAAGCGGATTGCATTCCGCGGTGCGCCCCTCTTCGAGCAGCATTGAGGCGACCATCACCGCCGATCTGTCGGATGGTACGGCCCAGGAACCCGGATCCGGTTCCGGCTCCAGAGTTGGGCCGGGTTCCGGCTCCCGCCCTGGTTCTCATTCGGGGTCGAGCACTCACCAGGGATCTCGCTACGGAAATGCTGAGAGCGGCAGCCGGGCCACTGTCGTCCCCAACAAAGGCGAAGTTGCGGATGCGGGCGATCTGAATCTGACCATCCAGGTTGGCGCCGCTGAATGGTCAGATGGTGCCGCGGCCACCACCCCCATGCCAGAGCCGTACAATCCCGGCCTGGCCGGTCAGTTCACCACCGCCATCGACAATCCCTGGTTGCTACTTACGGGTGATGGCCTGCATCTGGCCCTGTTTGCAAAACGGATCCTGGTCTGCGGCAAACTGCGGGAACCGCCCGTGGATGTCTGCCTGCGTAAGTACCCTACTACCCAGTACCGGGACGATTGCCTGAAAGTCAGCCGTCAGCATTTTCGCCTGCAATTCGATCCTGGGAGTTCCCGACTGCTGGTGGGCGACTTGGGGGCAAGCAACGGCACCATCATCGATGGCTTGGCGATGACACCGTCCTCGGCCCAGGTTCTCACTCCGGGCGAGCACTCGATGACCGTGGCGGGGGCCATCCAACTCAAACTTCATGTGGTGGCTCGGCGTACCGGTCGCCTGCGGGAGATGCCCGGCGCCCCGGATTCCACCGGCAGCAGCCCCTGCGGTATCGACCACGACCACGCAATAGACTGCTGTGTTCTCTCCCGCCCGGACAATCGTCCCGGGATGGCCTATGCGCTGGTCCTTCGCCGGATCCTCATCGGCGGTCCCGGAGCCGACCTGGTCCTGCCCTCGAGCCGGGGTGACCATCTGGAGTTGGCGATGTATCAGGGTCGCTGGCTCTACCGCACCGGAGAGGCGGAATGGCAGCCGGTGACCCCGGGCCTGCGCCTGATCGCCGGAGGCCGTCCATTGAAGGCTTCCGTGGGCAACCACGAAGTCTATGCCATCGAGTGAATCGATCGGCCTACGGTTTCCTCGCAAAGAGCGCGTGCCGACGGCCACCGGGAATGTCCAGCCGTTGGACCTCAAGCAAACCCAGATCCAACAAGGATTGGCCAGGGCCGCCGGGACCTGAACGGGGCTGCTTCACCAAAATGCGCACATTGGGCTGGGCCGACACCAAGGCGACCACTTGGGCGGGTGTCGTCAGCACGTTCGGCCGCAACCGTTCCTGCCAATCCAGGGCCGCCAGGGTGGTTTCATCCGGCTGGTAGATCGCCACCGGTCCGTTTTTGGCGATTTCAGCCATCGCCCGGGTCATGGGTGCCGGATCCTGCCAGCGATCCACCACTGCCAATCCTGTGCTGATACCTCCCACCAGGGCCAAGGCCACCGCCCCGCCCAACAAGGCGGCCCCCTCCGCCCAATGCCCGATCAAGGCCCGACGGACCGCCAGGCCTGTCAGGAATATTCCGCCCACCCACAATCCCGCGTCGACGACCAGAGCCAAATTCAAGGCAACACCCTGCCACCACATCGACAACCCCTGACCCGCCACCGGTCCGAGGATCGCCAGGACCACCACCAGTGCCCCGGTTCCCCACAGGCAACCCCGTTCAAAGCGATCCGGCTGGCCACCATGCCGAGCCGCCCAAAGGCCGATGGCCACCATCATCCCCGGCAAAACCGGGGCGAGGTAGATCCCCCGTGCGGTATTGCTGACGGACAACAGGGCGATGGCTGGAACCAGAGCCGCCACCGCAAACCGCCACCCGGCCCGATCCGGCCCAGCGATCAGACAGCCCGCCCAGGCCCGGCGCACCGCCGCCGCCGCCAAGAAGGTCCACGGCAATAGAAACGCCGGCAATTCCACCAGGTATTTGCCCAGCCAGTTGCGATGGCCGTCCTGGTAGCTCACGCCCTCCACCGGAATGAACCGACCCACCAAGTTGTCGTAGAAGAACACTTTCAGCAGTTGCCGGGCATCTGGATGCTGGGCCACGCCCCAGATCCACGGCCCGATCAACACCGCCTGGAGGCCAAAGCCGATCCAAAGTTCCCAACGCAGAAGCTCCCGGAACCGCCATTCCCAGACCAGAAAGGCGATGAACGCCAGGCCGGGGAACACCCAGGCCACGATGTTTTTCGCCAGGAAACCCAGGGCCAGGCCGGCGTGCATCAGGAGGTACCAGCCCAGTCGGGACCGGGTGGTGGTGGCGTTCAGGCCTCGCCAGGCCCCGAACAGGGTCACGCAGACACCCGTGGTTAAGGGCGCATCACTGGCCAGCCAGATCAACACTTGGGCGGTCAATTCACTGGTGCCCATGGCCAGGCCCGCCACCAGCCCCGCCACCGCCCCAGAACGTCCGCCCCCCGCGGCGGCGGCCGCCAAGCCGCCCACCGCCAACACCGCCAGAGCCGCCCACAGTAAATTAGGAATCCGGGCCGCTGGAGGATTCCGACCAAAAATGCTGATGGAGGCCCCCGCCAACCAATAGGTCAGGGGAGGCTTCTCGCAGAACGGCACCCCAGCCAGCACCGGCACAGCCCAACCCGCTCCATCCGCCATGGCTCCGGCAATGGCGGCCTCCCGGGGTTCATCCGGGGTCCACAGGCCCCGGGCGAACAGGCCAACGCCCCACACCGGCAGCAGGGCCAGGATCAGAGTCACGGGCCAAAAACGCAGTGAAAGAGGCATGGCCGGAAAGGTCATCAACAATCGCCTCGGGTGCAACCCGTCAGCTGTCGTGAACGCATGAACGCTCCACCGCCTCTTTCAGTGCCCGCACCGTCGGCATCTCGCTGAACCGGAAACCCCGGGCGGCGAAGGCCGGATGATCGTCCAGGCCCTTGAATTCCGGGCGTTTCGCCACCGCCCTGTCAACCCCGATGAGCAAGCGAGGCGCCCCCTTTTTCGCCAGCTGGGCCAGACGTCGAGTCAAGCCGCTGGCGTGCCAACGATGAAACAATTCCACCGGAGTGGTCACCCCGCCGGCGACGATGCACAAGTCCGGGACCACCAGCTCACCTCCGGGCAGCTGGATCGGCTCGAGCTCCGCCAGCCGCCACTCCGGGCAGGCCGCCGCCAAGGTCTGGGCGAACACGGTGACTTCCTCGGGGACATGACCCAGCAGGCGGCTGTCCCCCACCAAGCCGGTTTCATCCGACAGGGCCAGTTCCACCGGCGCACCCGTCCGGGCGGGCTGAACCCAGGCGGTGGCATTCCACCGCCGGCAACAGGCCAGGGCGGGCAGGAACAGCGCCAGGTTCATTCCGTAGCGGGCGGCCTGATCCAGCACCGACCCCGGCCCGGACACGATCAGGGTCAGGGCGCTGCCGGTGCCGGCGACCTCCGCCAGCAGGCGGCGGAATCGCAGGTTCGCCAGGAGCTTCCGACGCAGGGCAGTGTCGCTGTCGTGGATCGTGACCGTCAGCTCCTTGGCGGTCAGCAGTAAACCCTGGCACTGGGACAAATTATAGCGGCCGATCAGGTCGGGAACGCTCAGGGAGCATCCAGCTTCCAGGCGGGCGAAGTCCGGCAGGTCGGCGTACAGCCCTTCCTGCAGGGCGTCGGCGGACAGACCCACGGCCTGGGCCACGGCGGCGCGATGGGTCTCGCCGGTGGGGGGCGCCTTCGCCAGCAACCGGGCGCTGTGGGCGAAGGCCTGTTCCCGCAATACCGCTGCGCTGGCCGCATCGGCGAACCGACATTCATCCAGGATCAACTTTTGCAGCCCTTTCGCCACCAGCAGGGACTTCGTCTGGTGCAGAATCGGCATCGCCGCGTCTTCCAGGTCCCCCAGGCGACCGCCGATGCCGCCATTCCAGTGGGCGAGGATCGCCTCGGTCAATTCCACGATGGACGGGGTCGCCTTCAGCAACAGGGGCGTGACCGTGCCATTTCCCAGGCGATGGCGCAGAAGATCCTTGGTCAGCATGGCGTCGTTTCCGCGTCCGGTCGTCCGGTCCTTTCATCGTCCGGTCGTCCGGTCATCCGGTCGTCCGGTCGTCCAAAGACAGGAAACCAGTCTCGATCCCCCCCTAAGATTCCCCGCCATGGATGGGGTCCGACGACCGGACGACCGGACGACCGGACGACCGGACGAAGCAGGATGTTCATGTTATCCCCCCATCGTCGGCCACCAGGATTGGTTCCGGTTCGCCATCAAAGGCCGCGTGGGCCCGGCGCCGCTCGCTGGTGTAGGCCTCAGCGGTGCCGGCGGAGAGAATCTCGTACAACACGGCGACCTTGTCCTTGCTGGGGCGGAGGATGCGTCCCAGGCGCTGAACGTGTTCGCGCACACTACCACTCCCGCTGACGATGATGCCCACCGCCGCCTCGGGGACGTCGACGCCCTCGTTCAGGACCTTGCTGGTGGCCAGGACCGGCCACACGCCGGAGCGGAAGTTGTCCAGCATCGCGGTGCGTTCCGGCCCTTTGGTGTGGTGGGTCAGCACCGGGAGGACGAACTGCCGACCAATTTCATAGGCCGTGTCGTTGTCCTCGGTGAAGATGATCGTCCGTTCGCCGGCGTGTTCCCGCAGAAGATCCCACACAGCCCGGAGCTTGCCCCGGCCGGAACGGGACAAGCGCTTCTGTTCCCGATACGCCCGCATCGCCGCCCGGCCCCGGCTATCCCGGGAAGCGGCGCTGATGAACTGCTGCCAACCGTCCGCCCGGCTGAAATTCACTCCGGCGGCCCGGGCGAAGGCCAGGTACTCCTGGCGGTTCAGCTGGTAGCTAGCCTGCTCGTCCGGATCCAGGGCAACCTCGATGACCTCCACCTGGTAGTTGGCGAGGAAACGTCCTTCCAGTTCGGTGATCCCGGTGCGATGAACCTCGGGCCCGAGAAGATCCACCAACCGGTCGTGGCCGCCATCGGTGCGCTCCGGGGTCGCGGTCAGGCCCAGACGGAAGGGCGCGATGCAGGCCTCCGCGGCGGTGGCCGTGGCCGGCGCCGGCAGGTGGTGGCACTCGTCGCAAATCAGCAGGCCGAAGCGGTTGCCGTACCACGGCATCAGCAGCACCCCGGAGTCGTAGGTGGACACCGTGATGTTTTCCAACTGCTTGTCGCCGCCGCCGTAGCGGCCAATGGGCACGCCCAGGCGTTTTTCCAGGTCGCCGGCCCACTGGGCCACCAAGTCAATGGTGGGGGCCAGCACCAGGGTGCTGCGGGCGGCGGCAAGGATGCACTTCAAGGCGACGTAGCTTTTTCCGGCGCCAGTGGGCAGGACCACCACCCCGCGCTTCTTCGCGGCAATCCAGCCATCAATGGCAGCCTGCTGATAGGGGCGCACCGGTAGGGGCAGTTTTTCCGCCAATTCCAGGGACTTATAGCCCTTGGCCTCGTCTTTGTAGGGCACCACACCGTGGAGCTTGCGGAGGATCGCCTCGTAGGCGCTGGCCTTAGCCCGGTGGCAGCCCACCCGGCTGTCGAACACGCACAGGTCCCCCACCAAGGCCAGGTGATCCCCCAGGCCTTCCAGAAGCAACGTGCCGTCGGCGAAGCGCAGGGTGGGAATCATCGGACTCGGCATTGGGCGAGGATGATGGGGATCTTTATAATGAAGGAATGCTCGAATGCTCGAATGCTCGAATGGAAGACACTGGGGCCACATGGCGTGCTGCGGGGCGAACGACCTGCGAGCATTCGAGCATTCGAGCATTCGAGCATTCGAGCATTCGAGCATTCGAGCATTCGAGCATTCGAGCATTCGAGCATTCGAGCATTCGAGCATTCGAGCATTCG
>CANIXE010000025.1 GCA_947470885.1 Planctomycetota bacterium | reverse complement strand
GTGGGGGATGAAAAACGGGTGGCCATCCCCCATCGCCGGATCAGCGTCTCGGCCATGGTGCGCCTGATCCAATTCATTCGCCAACACCACATCGACGTCATTCATTCCCATGGCATGGGGGCGGGGGTTTACGGTCGGACTGTGGCCCTGATGACGGGGATTCCCATCGTCCACAGTTTCCACGGTGTGCCGGTCACTCCAGGTCTGAAACACCGACTCTACCACCTGGTGGAGCACATCATGGCCCTCTGCACCGATCAGGGCGTGGCCGTATCCGAAGGCGAAGCCGCCCTGGTTCGCCAACGATGGAGCCATTACCGGAATCGCCTGGCTGTGGTGGTGAATGGCATTGAACCGTCCCAAATTCCCCCGTGGTCCTCGTGGCCACCCCAAGGTCCCTTGAGGATCGTGTCCTTTACCCGACGGAATCAGCAGAAGTTTCCCGAAGTCCTCATTGATGTCGCCCGCTGCCTCCGGTTGATGGGGATCGATTTCCACCTGGATGCCTACGGAGAGGGCCTGAACCATCCCACCCTGCTGGCCAGTGTGGAAGCCCTCAACCTTGTCGGAAGCATGACGTTCCACACTGCGATTGATGATCCGGCCATCGCCCTGCAAGGCGGGCACGTGTATCTGTCAACCAGTCGCTGGGAGGGCATGCCCCTAGCCATCCTGGAAGCTTGGCATGCCGGTCTGGTGGTGGTGGCCAGCAACGTCGTCGGCAACCGGGACCTGATCAATTCTGAACGGGGCTTTCTCTACCAGGTCGGCAACGGCCGGGCGGCGGCGCGGATTATTCGCGACCTGATCGCCGATCCGGTCACGGTGAATATCCTCCGGGCGAATGCCTTGGAGGTGGTAACCCGGGAACATTCCAGCGAGTTGATGGCCCTGCGTCTGGCAAGCATGTACCACCAGTTGGCCCATCGGCTGGAATCAACCACCTCGCCATTCCTGCAGATGATACCAGAAACGCCGAATAATGCCTGAACAACGGACCTCGTCATGCCCCATCTTGTGGCTGACCGGTCTGAGCGGGGCGGGCAAAACCACTATCGGGTCGGCCCTGGTGAAGCGGTTGCTGTTGTTGGGCCTGACCAGCGTTCTGGTGGATGGGGATGAATTGCGACAACACCTGTGCCAGGACCTCGGGTTCAGTGCTGCCGATCGCCACGAAAACGTCCGGCGGGGAGCAGCGGTGGCCGTCCTACTGGCACGTCAAGGTATCATCCCCGTGGTGGCGATGATCTCGCCCTATGCCGAAGACCGCCTCACCGCCCGCCGGTCGGCATTCCCCTGCCGTTTCATCGAGGTTTACATCGACACGCCCCTGGAGGTATGCCGGATCCGGGATCCCAAGCGGCTCTACCAGCGGGTGTCCTCGGGGGAGATCACAGCCTTCACCGGGGTCAGCGCGCCCTACGAACCTCCTGCTGAACCCGAGCTGCGGATAAAAACTGAGGAATATGCGGTGGATGTGGCGGTAGAGCGCATTCTGACCCTGGTTCTCGGCTGAATCGTTCACCGCACCAAGGCATCAAACCAGCGTCGACCCCGTTCCCGGGCCAGATGCAATTGGAGATCCAAGGCTTGCACGTCCTCGAAGCCACAGCGGCGGGCCAGGGTCATGCGGTTGAGGGTATCCGTGGGCAGGCTGCTGAGGGCCTTGCCGGTCCACAGGCGCATCCTGGATTCGACGAAGCGGAGGAACCCAAGTCCGGCAATGAGTTCACCGGCAGCCTGATCCGGGATGCGGCCCAATTCCGCATGCCGACGTAACAGCTGGGCGGTGGATACGGGAACGGGCAAGGCCTCTGGAGCCAATCCCAGGGCTTTGAACTGGGCGATGAATTCGTGGTCCACATAGCCCCCCCACCCCCGTTTCAGGTGATCCCGACCGACCACGCTGTGCTCCAGGCGTTGGCGCATGTGGCGCACCTGTTCGGCCGCATCCCCAGGTAGGGGCGCCCCCAAGGCCCGGTCCCGGACCAGGGCGCACATCTCGGCCCCCAGCCGGGGGTCCCCGGCCAGGGGTGAGATCCGGACATTGGCCATCCGCTCCCAGATGTCCTTGGGATCCTGCCAATAACGTTCCAGGGCTGCGGTGGTGGGCACCAGTTCGCCCTGGTCGCCCCAAGGACGCAGCCGGGTGTCCAACTCGAACAACCGGGATTCCTGGGCCTGGCGCATCAGGTCCATGGCCACCCGGGTCCAGAATTCCTGGCCGTCCCGATCCATCCGGGGACAGCGGCCCCCGGCATCGCAGACGAAGGTGATATCCATGTCCGAGGCGAAGCTCAGTTCATTGCCCCCCAGCTTGCCCAAGGCCAGGATCGCCCCCCGGACTGGCCGGCCATTGTCGTCCACCGGGAAGCCCCATTCCCGGCCTCGATCAGTCGCCAGCCGATTAAACAGGGCATCCAGGGCCACTTGGGCGGCGGTGCCCAAATCCCCGGCCACCGCCGAGGTCGGTTTGCCCCCCAGGTCATGGACTGCCGCCACCGCCTGCTCCCGGGCCACCAGATGGGCCAGGGGCTCGGCCGGCGTCGCCACCCCCCGGACCAGGGCCCGGGCCTCAGCCTGGAGATGAATCGGTTTGCGGATCCGCTGGTTCAATGCATCCACCAAATCATCCGGCAGGCCAGGGCGTTCATGAATCAGTTCCACCAAAAACGCGGACCACCCGGCCAGATCGACAAATATCTTCAACACCTCAGGACGTTCACCCAGGAGCTGAAAGAAGGTCGCCCGACCACCCACGGCACCAACGATGCGTTCCAGGTTGGCGATGGTCTTGTCCGGTTCCGGCGAGGCTCCCACTAGATGCAGGAGCAACGGCAACACCGCCACCAAGGCCCGTTCGGTGCGGCTGCGGGATAAGAGGAAGAATGGCTCCTCCGCCATCCGCCGCAGACAGGCCGCCGCCGCCACCGGATCCGCCACCCCCGCCGGGGCCAGGATCCTCGCTGCAAGGGCTGGATCCGCCTCGCCCCGAACCACCAGGGCCAGCAGGCCATCGGCGTCCCGATTGCCCTCCAGGAAATGCCGGGCGACCACCGCCCGGACCTCGGCCCGGACCCGGCGGTGCTGGGCCTCGAACTGGGCCAGGCCCCCTGGCCCCGGATAGCCGCACCGGACCGCCAGGGAGGCCCGCTCCCGGAGATCCTGGGGGATCGCGTGCTCCTGCCGGTCTTCCCACATCTGCAGACGGTGTTCGACGGTGCGCAGCCAGACCAGATGCCCGGCCAGGGCCCGGGTGTCCCGCACCGGGAGGATCCCCCGGTCGGCGAGGATGGCCAAGGTGGGCAGAGTGTCCCGCCGGCGCAGCTCGGAGATCCGACCGCCATAGCAGAGTTGGAGGAACTGGACCAGGAACTCGATGTCCCTGATGCCCCCGGCCCCGGTCTTCACATTGGCCGCTTCCGCCCGTTCCTCGATGCGCCGGCGCATGCTTCGACTTTCCTCCAGATCCTCGAAGGCGGGCTCTGCGGGATACACGAAGGACTGCAACTCCTCGATGAGCCGGGCTCCCAGGCGCTTGCCCCCGGCGATGGGCCGGGCCTTGAGCATCGCCTGGCGTTCCCAGGGCCGACCGACGGAATAGTAGTAATCTACCGTCTCCCGCCGGCTGAGGGCCAATTCTCCCCGGTCCCCTTCCGGGCGCAGGCGCATGTCCACCCGATACAGCCGACCCGCCGGACCCGGTTCGTCTAATAAGCGGATCAGTTCGGCACCGATCCGCACCCCGGCACTGTGGGCGTCGTCCGAGGGCAGATCCGGCAATTCATAGGCAAAAATCAAATCGATATCCGACGAGTAGTTGAGCTCCCTGGCCCCCAGTTTGCCCATACCCAGGACGGTGAAGCCGGACTCCTCGGTGGCCGACCCCAATGCCGGAAACCGCCGAGCCACCCGATCCCACGCCCGGGTGCAGGCAGCACCGACCACCACATCGGTGGTGTCCGACAATTCCGCCACCACCGCCTGGAACCCCATCGCCCCGCTCAGGTCCCCCAGGGCGATCCGCAGGAAATGCCGGTGCTTGAAACGGCCCAACGCCAGACGCCATACCGTTTCCTCCTGGTCTGACCGGAGCTGGGCATTCAGTTCGGCCACCATCGCCCGGCGCCCAAGGACCTGGCCGTAGAGTCCCTGGTCCACGACCACCATGAAACCCTGGGGATCCCGGCAGGCCGTGGCGAAGGCGTACCGGGACCCCCGGCCGAGGATCTCCAACAGCTCCTGGCGGCGCGGTTCGGCCAACAACCAGGTCTGATCGCCCCCCGATTCACACCAGGTCGCGCAGTCCGTCGCTGCGGTTGGATCCGTCCCCAGAAGCTTGCTTGCCGGCATGGGGGAGGCTGACAGTCGGGCCGGGCCGGGCAACGGGCTTGCCCCCGCCCCCGGCCACCCCACCGTGCCGCCATGTTCACTGGCATCATCGAGCACCTGGGCAGCGTTGTCGAGATCCTCCACAGTGAGCGGGACTCGCTGATCCGGGTGGACATAGGCCCCCTGGCCGAAGGGGTCCGCCTGGGGGACAGTATCGCCCATGACGGCATCTGTCTGACCGTGACCGCCCTGAACGGGACCGTGACCACCTGTGATGCCGGAGCCGAAACCCGGCGGAAGACCACCCTAGGAGGCTGGCGGGCGGGGAAGGCGGTGAATCTAGAACGGGCCTTGAAGGTCGGAGATCGCCTGGGTGGGCATATGGTGGCCGGTCATGTGGACGGAGTAGGTCGTCTGGTGGAACGCCGGGCGGAAGGCGGAGCGGAACGGTTCACCTTCGTGGTCCCGGATGACGATTCGGTGTTGGTGGTGGAAAAAGGCTCGGTGTCCATCGACGGCATCAGCCTCACCACCTGGGACTGCCGGGGCGCCCGCTTCAGCATCAGTGTCATCCCCCACACCCTAGCCCATACCACCCTGGGCACCCTGCGCCCGGGCATGCCCGTGAACTTGGAGCAGGACCTGCTGGGCCGCTGGCTGGAACGGCTGTCCCGGCGCTGAGTTGAACGCTCCGCGGGCGTGCTTTCCCAGATTCTGGAAACCCTCCATGGACTGTGCAGCCCATGGGAGGGAGTGGACGTACTGGACGAACCAGCCGACTTGACCGATTCCAACCCCCTCAAAGCTGCCCCACCAAGGAACCTCCCATGACCCTCGTGCAAAAGACCGCCCCCAACTTCAAGGCCGAAGCCGTCCTCCCCGATGGCAGCTTCAAGCAGATCCAGCTGTCCGACTACAAGGGCAAGTGGGTCGTGCTGTTCTTCTACCCCCTCGACTTCACCTTCGTCTGCCCCACCGAGATCCTCGCCTTCAGCGATGCCAAGGCCCAGTTCGACGCCGTCGGCGCCCAGATCCTCGGCGTGTCTGTGGACAGCGCCTTCACCCACCTGGCCTGGACCAGCACCCCCCGCAAGGACGGCGGCATTCAGGGCCTGACCTACCCCCTGGTGGCGGACCTGAACAAGTCCATCGCCCGGGACTACGGTGTCCTCATCGAGGAAGCCGGCATCGCCCTCCGCGGCCTGTTCATCATCAACCCCGAAGGCAAGGTCGAGGCGGCCACCGTCCACAACCTGCCCGTGGGCCGCTCGGTGGACGAGACCCTGCGCGTCATCAAGGCCTTCCAGTTCGTCGCCAAGCACGGCGAGGTCTGCCCGGCCAACTGGTCCGAAGGCAAGGCCACGATGAAGGCCGACCCCAAGGGTTCGAAGGAATACTTCGGCAAGGCAAACTAGGACAATGCTGAATGCCCGAATGCTCGAATGGACGGCCACCGTCCGCGAGCCTTCGGGTGTTGTTTGAATGCTCGAATGCTCGAATGCTCGAATGCTCGAATGGACAGCCAGCCGTCCGCGAGTGTTCGAGCGTTTTTGTTTCCAGACGCGATTTCCAACCTTCAAACATTCGTGCATTCCTGCCCGCCATTTGAGCATTCCTGCATTCCCCAGTGTGTGACATCCGGGCCCAGGACTGCCCCCTGAGTACCGTTCCCGGCCCACTGGCATTCCGAGTCTCATCTTGTTACCACTGAAGGATCTGCCGCCATGACTACTGATCGGAATATCACGGATATCGACATCGCTTCGTCCCTCTCGCAGATGACCGAGAGCACGACCGCCGCAGAACTGGTGCGTCGGCAGGGGCAAACCCGAAAGGTGAAAGTCGTCTCCGAGCGCAAGTTGATGGAATGGATCCTCGCCCTGCTGAAGCAGCACATGGCGGCGAAAGAGGACAATTTCAGCGATCAGGAGAAGGCCGAATTATTGCGCAAGACCCAGGATGAACTGGCCAAGCGCATCCAACGCCAGCAGACTGCCGAGCGGGAACAAGCCCAGGCCCAGGAGCAATTGGAACAGGCGATGACCCGCCTGGCCGAGGCCCACACGAACCAGGACATGAGTTCCGCCGTCGAGGCTCTTCGGGCCCGACTGGTCGAGGCGGAGAACCGCAGCCAGGATCTCCAGCAGGATAACTTCGAAATGCAGGATCAGTTGCAGGAGAAGCTGGCCCTCCTGTCCACCACGATCATCGAAAAGAACAAGCTCCGGGACACCGTTCGCCAGCAGATGATCCGCTCTGGCCAATTGGTGGAGGGCGTGATCCGCCTGGACGAGATTTGCTACGGCAGCAAGCATGTCACCGAGAATCCGGTGAACGAAGAAGCGAGTGCTGAAGAACGGTTTTTCCAGGACTTTGCCGTCGGTTGCAAAATCATCGCCGCCCTGGGCGATGACCTGGAACGGATGCGCGGCCCCGCCACCCCCCATATTTTCATGGAATCGTCGCCGACCGGACTGATCGAACAGGTCACCCACGCGGTGGAAGCCTCCGCCGAGGTCGCCGGCCCGGTGGGGGATCTGGTTTCCGCCCTGGAATCCGCCCGGGAAGAAACCATGACCCTGCGCCAGACCGTGGCCGAGGCCACCGGTGCCCGGCCCACCCAGACCGCCCTGTCCGCCGTGCCGGATGCCGATGGCGATGCCGGTCAGGTCCTGGGCGGAGCGACGACCATCCTCCGTGAAATCACCGGCGAACTGATCCGGAGCCGCAACAGTTTTGTGGCCATGCACAGCATCGCCGATGCCGCCGACAGCGCCAGGAATCAGACCGAAACCGAATTGGAAGCCCTCAAGCAAGCCAGCGAACAACTGTTGGCAGCGGTGGCATTCGTCGGCCAGCAACAGGCCATCCCCGCCGGTCCGGCCATCGACGACACCACCCTATCCGTCGAGCAACGCTTGGCGGCGGCCACCGCTGCCATCAATGCTCTGGCGGACAATAGTCATCATGAACCAGAGCTGGCCACCGCCATCACTGAACAGGTGAAGCGGGCGGAACGCCTGGCCAAAGAAACCGGGATTTACCTGAATACCAGTGTTCCAGCCAGCTCGGAAAGCCGGGTGATGCGCTTGCGCTCCGCTGGGGAATGCCTGGAAAACCTGGTCCGCAACCAGGAAAAATTGCTGGAAGCCGCCGCGGCCCGGGAAAAGGCCCTGACCGAACAAATCCAAGTGCTCAATCAGCTCCGGGGAACCAAAGGCGATTTGAAGGATATTGAAAAAGAGATCACCGGGGCCAAGACGATCCGCCTGGCGGACTCCCCAGCAAAAAACCTGGCCACGGAAGATGTCCGCTCCATCGAAAAACTTGTGGCCTACAGCAAGCAACAGGCGACAGCCCTGGCCAACGTCACTGCTGAACGGGACCAGGCCAAGAAAAACCTGGCGGCGGTGACCGAACTCCTGCGTTCTGCCCAGGGTAAAATTGAAGAGCTGCGGACCGCCAACAAAAAGAAGTGACGGCAGCCCTCTGGACAAGGTCAATGCCCTTGACGGAGGGAAGGGATTGAGGGTATCCTCGTCCTGTGAAGCCCTTCGATTCCTTATCCCCCGTGATCCGGATCTGGATGGCCACCATCTTCTTGATGGTTCCTGGGCTCGCCTCAATCATCGTCATTGGCGGTGGGGTGGGATTGGCCTGTGGCGCCTGCGGAGTGCTTGGATTCATCTCCTCCCTCAGTGCGATCCACGCGGTTCATCGCCTTGCCCAGGCAGGAGAGGTGAGCACCTGGCCCCCTTCTGGGGTGGAAACTGGTCGGATGGCCCGTCTGGCAGCCATTGATGAACTCAACAAATTGGCCCAGGAATTGGTTGAAGCAGGAAAACGGTTATCCAGCGGTACCACTGATGCCCAGGCGACGACCGGCATGGCCACCTTCGGCGCTGCCCAGGCCGTAGCCCAGGCGGAATCGCTGCACGAAAGCGCGACCGTGATGACCAACCAGATCGCCCAGGTCGCCGCCAATGGCCGGCACATGGCAGAACAGGTGAGCGCCTCGGCGGAAATCGCCCATACCGTACGAACCACCACAGATGATGTCGCCAAGTTGGCCCGGACGATCAGCGGTATAGCCCGGCAGACGCGATTATTGGCACTGAATGCCGCCATTGAAGCGGCCCGGGCTGGTGATGCAGGACGTGGTTTTGCCGTGGTCGCCAATGAGGTCCGCCAACTTGCCCAGCATTCAGCTGAAGCCGCCACTGAAATTGAACAGACGGTCCTGCATTTGGAACCCAAAATGGCCAACCTGAGCACCAGCACGTCGACGGCCCGGACTGCCGCCCAGGACCTCGCGGGGGCCGTCGAGCAACAGGCCATCACCGTCGCAGGTATGGCCCAAGTGATCCAGGAAACCAAGGATGGCCTTGGATGCATCAATACTGGCCTGGAACAATTGGTTGGTCAATCAGACCGCCTTGCCGGGGAATCCCGGAATATTGAAGCTTTTGCCCAAACCTTGGTCGGGATCACCGCCAGCTTGGATCCCAAGCAATCCGCACCACCGACTCTCCCAGCGAGTCCAGTTGCTACTCACGAATCTTCCCCATCCCCTGATTTCACCGCCCCTTCCCCCTGAAAGGAAACGACCATGCCCATCATGTCCTGGAACAGCAGCCTCGCGACCGGCATTCCGTCCATCGACGCCCAGCACCAGCAACTGGTCACCTACGTCAATGACCTCTATGACGCCATGACCCAGAAAAAAGGCCGGGAGGCCACTGGGAAAATCCTCGGCCAGCTCGTGGATTACACCCTCAAGCACTTCGCCCATGAGGAGCAATGGTTCGCCAAAGCCGGCTATCCAGACACCGCGGCCCACGTCGCTGAACACAAGGATCTGACCAATCAGGTGAAAACGTTCGGTGCCGCCTTCGCCAGCGGCAAGGCGGCGGTGGATGCCGAATTAATGAACTTCCTCCGAGCCTGGCTGATGAACCACATCATGCGCAGCGACAAGAAATATGTCGCCAGCCTCAAGGCAGCCGGCGCGACTTGACGTCTACGGCGCGAGCACCCGTCGCCAGCGTGCCACCCAGGTACTGGCGGCGGGACTCAACTGGTCGTCGGGAAGATTGCCCCGGTTGCATTCAAAGGCTTGGCGGAGATCCCGGATCTGGCTGAACACCCGGTGGTGACGATCCGCCAAAACCTTGTCGGGCAGGCCATCGAGAAAGCCCTCGGACAGGGCCTTGAGATCAGCATCCAGCCACGGCCGACCTGGCGTCTTCATCCCGACCTTCACCGGCCGTTCCTTGCTTCGGGGACGCAGGATGCCCTCGTCCCCATCCGGCTCTTGTTCGAGTTCCACGGTTTCAACGTCAATCAGCACGACGTGGGCCAAGTTCACCAGCCGCTCCCCTTCCTTGGTCGCCACCCGCAGCCAGCCCTCGGTGGCCGGCACAGCCCGACCGATCAAGATCTGACCATTAACGCAATGGATGACGACGGGAGAGAGGGGAAGTTCCAGCATGTGAGGAGATGTAGGGGACTTGGGAAATGAGGGAATGGTCGAATGCTCGAATTTTCGTTCAATCGGATCGTAAGCATCCGCGACGAGGTTGAAACCATTCGAGCATTCGAGCATTCGAGCATTCGAGCATTCGAGCATTCGAGCATTCGTGCATTCGAGCATTCGAGCATTTCGTTGACACTGGCCCCATCATGACACCATCACCCCCAGAAATCGCCCGCGTGGTCCCGTGTGGAACGTGCGATTTCCCCTGCGCCGGATGGAGCCTTGGCTCGCCGGTGCCCCCCAACCTGGTTCCTGATGACCCCGACCATCGCCCTCATTGACGGGCACTATTATCTCTACCGTTTGTTTTTCGGCATGCCCCCCCTCACCGGGCCCGGGGGTAGGCCGACAGGTGTCACCTACGGTTTTGCGAACCTGCTGAAGGATCTGAAGGCGAACGCCGAGATCACCCACTGGGCGGCAGTGTTCGACCTGGGGGACAGCTTCCGGAACACGGAATTTCCCGAGTACAAAGCCCACCGGGATCCGATGCCCGAGATGCTGAAGACCCAGATCCCGGATGTGGAGGCCATCCTGGACGCCACCGGCTGCCCACGCCTGACCGCTCCGGGCTATGAGGCGGACGACACCCTGGCGACCCTGGCCAAACAGGCGGAAGCCGCCGGTTGGAACGTGCTGTTGCTGACCAAGGACAAAGATATCGACCAGGTCCTCTCCGACCGGGTCAACACCTGGGACCCGGGCAAGGGGATCCGCCGCGGGCCCGCCGAACTCCTCGCGGAAAAAGGCATTACTCCGGCCCAGGTCATCGACTACCTGAGCATGGTGGGGGATACCGCGGACAATGTTCCGGGCATCGACGGCGTCGGCCCCAAGACCGCCAGCAAGCTCCTCGCCGAGCACGGATCCCTCGCGGCAATTCTGGCCGCCGTGGACACCCTCAAGGGCAAGCAGCAGGATAAAGTCCGGGCGTTCATCCCCCGGGCGGACCTCACCCGCCGGCTAATCACCCTGGTGGATGTCCCCGGGCTGCCACCCCTCGACGGTCTGCTCATGGACCGGAGCCGGCCCGTGGATGCCCCGGTGTATGCCCGCTTCGGCTTCACCACCGCCCGCTTCCAGAAACCCGCCGGCGGTGCCTCGCCGGCCTCCACCGCCGCCAGCCCGGCCTCCGCGGGAACCCCCGCCAGCAATCTGGGGGAACCCTACAAGATCCTGACCCTGGCCGACCTGCCGGAACTGGTGACCCGTCTGAAAGCGGCGGGACGCTTCGCCATCGACACGGAAACCACCGGCCTGGACGCCCACCAGGACCGATTGGTGGGGATCAGCTTCGCCTGGGGCCGGAATCTGGCGGACGATGCCGCAGAACCCCGGGCCGCCGCCTACCTGCCCCTTTTGGGCCAGGACCATCCCTGCGTTCCCTGGGAGGATGCCCGGCCGATCCTGGCTCCCCTGCTGGCGGATGCCGCCGTCAAAAAAATTGGCCAGAACAGCAAATTCGACGAACGGATGCTCCTCGCCCACGGCGCCCCGGTGGTGGGCTACGACGGGGATCCGATGCTGGCCAGCTGGTTGCTGGATCCGGGGCGCACCAGTCACGGTCTGGATTTCCTTACCGAGGCCTTCCTCGGCGAGACCAAGATTCCCACCAGTGCGGTGATCGATCTCAAGGCCGGTCAGACCATGGCCATGGTCCCAGTGACCATCGTCGCCCGTTACGCCTGCGAAGACGCCCAATGCACCTGGCGGCTGGCCCTGCTCCTGGAGAAAAAGCTGGAAGATGCCGGTCTGCTCCAGGTCTATCGCGATCAGGAACTGCCCATCGCCCGCTGCCTGGCCGCCATGGAGCACGCCGGGATCGCCGTTGATCCCGCGGTTTTGCTGGCCACCCAGGAGCACCTGGCGGCCTACCTCGCCCAGGTGGAAGCAGACATCCGCGCCCAGACCAGCCACGACTTCAACCCCGCCAGCCCGAAACAGGTGGCCGAGGTCCTATTCGGTAAGCTGAAGCTGCCGGTGATCAGCAGCACCAAGACCGGTCCCAGCACCGACGCCGCCACGTTGGAAGCCCTCCGGGGCTACCACGAGCTGCCGGATCTGCTGCTGCAATACCGCACCCTGTCCAAGCTGATCGGCACCTACCTGGCTCCCCTGCCTGGATTCATCAATCCGACCACCGGGCGGATCCATACCCACTACAAGCAGACCGGCACGGAAACCGGACGCCTGTCCAGCGACACCCCCAACCTCCAAAACATCCCGAAAAAGCGGGATCTGGGCCGGGAAATCCGCGGAGCGTTCCACGTCGGTGCCGGCCGGGTCCTGATCGCCGCCGACTATTCCCAGGTGGAATTGCGGATCCTCGCCCACCTGAGCGGCGATCCCACCCTGTGCCGGGCCTTCCACGAAGGCGCCGACATCCACCGCTTCGTCGCCGCCCAGGTAGCCGGGGTGTTCGAGGAAGCCGTCACCCCCCAGCAGCGCAATGCCGCCAAGGCGGTAAATTTCGGGATCATCTACGGTCAGACCGCCTTCGGCCTGGCCGGCCAGCTGGGCATCCCCCGGGGTCAGGCCCAGACCTTCATCGACGGCTATTTTGCACGCTTCAGCACGGTCCGGGCCTACATCGACCGGACCGTCGCCGAAGCCACCGAAAAAGGCTTTGTGACCACCATGGCGGGTCGCCACCGGCACATCCCCCAGCTCGCCGGCAACAAAACCGAACAGCTGCAAGGAGCCCGGTTCGCCCTCAACAGCACCATCCAGGGCAGCGCCGCCGATCTGATCAAGGTCGCGATGCTGCGCACCGCCCGGATGCTGCCCCCCGGGGCCAGGCTCATCCTCCAGATTCACGACGAACTGATCGTCGAAGCCGACGAGGCCACCGCTCCCGCCGCCGCCCAGGCCCTCACCGAGGCCATGAATGGTGCCTGGAAACTGGCCGTGCCCCTGGTCGCCGAAGCGCGGACCGGCCGTACCTGGCTGGACGTGTCCTGACCCTCCCACGCCTTCATCTTCATTATTCCCCCCGTTCCTCGATCCGAAGCCCTCATGCCCACTGATAAAGCCGAACCCAAGACCAAGCGCATCGCCAAGCCCCGCCCGGCCAAGGCCAAGAATCCC